>CAYNQH010000077.1:0-5545 GCA_964399255.1 uncultured Methanosarcinales archaeon
GCTAAAATAATAATACAAAATTTAGAAGATATACCTTATTATAAATATTTAAATACATCCTCCTTTTCCTGCAGCTTATGGCTTTATTTTTGTACTCAAACTGTGTAGGAAGTTATGTGTTTGATTCAGGCTTCAATATGATCGATAGGGTGGAGTATAAAGATGCCCTTAAAGCAAGCGCAATCCTTGAGAAGGGCGAGCTTACAGAAGAGGAGAGCACCCTGATAACCAAACACAGCAAGGATAAAGGGAAGGATATGCTGTTCATAGGCTTCAAGTCAGGGATTGGCTGCTCACAGAACATAGAGGACCTTGAAAGGATCAGCAGGGTATTAGACAAGGATCTGGGCAGGATATACAAGGCCCATATGCTCATGACAAAGATCGAGGTGAGGAACTCTGTAAAGAATGATAACTTGATCCTGCAGACGATAAACAACATAGAGGACCTTAATAGGGCTACAAACACCCTTGTCAAGAGGTTGAGGGAATGGTACGAGCTTTATAATCCTGAATTCTCAAGAGCTGTATCTGACCATGAGAAATTTGTAGAACTAATACTCCAGAAGGACAAGAAAGATCTGCTTAAGGAGATAAATATGGAAGTTGAGCAGAGCATGGGAGCAGAGCTTTCAAAGGATGATCTCGCACCTGTCTTTGAGCTTGCAAGGAAGATAGACGAGCTGTATAAGCTGAGAGAGTCTCATAAGAGATATCTTGAGAAGATAATGGTCGAGACATGCCCTAACCTTACTGAGCTTGCAGGGGCATTGATAGGCGCAAAGCTCATAGAGATCTCAGGAGACCTCAGGAGGCTTTCTATGTTCCCTTCATCTACTGTACAGCTTCTCGGAGCTGAGAAAGCTTTGTTCAGGCATATCACTAAGGGCGCCAAGTCGCCTAAGTTCGGAGTGATATTCCAGCATCCTCTTGTGGCAAGGGCCAATAAGGAAAATAAAGGCAAGGCTGCAAGAGCTCTTGCTAACAAGCTCAACCTTGCTGTAAAGAAGGATGTCTACGGAGACAAGAAGGCAGGCACTGGAAAGAGGATGCTTGAAGAGCTGGAGGCCAAATTCAGATGAACAGGCATAAGTTCCAGGGCATATACCTAAAGGAAGGAAGAAGAGGTTTCTATACTAAGAGTTTTGCTCCTGGAAAGAACATATACGGAGAGAATGTAGTAAGGGAAGGCAAGGATGAGTACAGAGAATGGAATGTCATGAAGAGCAAGCTGGGAGCAGCATTAGCCAAAGGGATTTCTCAGATAGGGATAAAGCCTGGAGATAAGGTGCTTTATCTTGGTGCATCTACAGGAACCACCCCTAGCCATGTATCTGATATCGTTGGGAGAGAAGGGTTCATATTCGCGCTTGACTTCGCTCCGAGAGTAGTCCGAGAGCTGGTATTTGTCTGCCAGGACAGGACTAATATGGCTCCTCTACTGGGAGATGCAAAGAATCCTGACACTTATTATCATAAGGTCTCTGCAGTCGATGCAGTCTATCAGGACATAGCCCAGAAGGATCAAGCAGAGATACTGCTCAAGAACTGCAAGCTCTTCCTAAAGAGAGGGGGATTTGCTATACTTGCAGTCAAGGCGAGGAGCATCGATGTTTCAAGAAGGCCGAGGGATATCTTTAAGGAGATCAGGGCAAAGCTTGAGAAAGAGCTCATCCTTGTAGACTATAGGGAGCTTGACCCTTTCGAGAAAGACCATGCACTGTTCGTCTGTAAGAAGAGATAGGGATATCGAAAAAATAAAATATGGAAGATATCATAATTGATACTGATCCAGGCCATGATTATGCCCTGGCCTTGATGCTTGCTGTGAAGTCTGGAATATTCAACATACATGCAATCACGACTGTGGCAGGCAATTCTACCATTGAGAATACTGCAAGAAATGCCAGAATCTCCTAATATCACTGTAGTAGAAAGTGTGTCTAAAGATTCATTTGTTAAAGATTTTATAAGATATCTTTCTTCCTGAACTATTATCTGGATCAGTCCTTTATATGTGAACTTATCTTCTCTTTCAGGGCATCCTTGTCCTGGAATCCTACAACCCTTCCGATCTCTTTTCCGTTCTTGAATATTACAAGGCAGGGTATTCCTCTTATATTATTCTTTGCGCCTATCTCCTGCTCTTCGTCGACGTTTACCTTGCAGAACTTGACCTTTCCTGTGAAATCTTTCTCTAAATCTTCGAATACAGGACCCATCATCTGGCATGGGCCGCACCAAGGCGCCCAAAAGTCCACTACAACAGGCCTTTTTGCATCCAAAACCTGTTCTTTGTAGTTTCCTGCATCTACCTTAATCGTCATTTTTTATACCTCACCTGTCTAGTAATCGTCTCCTTCTTCTGGAGCAGGTTCTTCATCTGGGAACTTCTCTTGATCCTCTTCGTCTTCCTCTTTTTCAAGAGTTGCCCCGCACTCAGGGCAGTCCCCTGGATCATCCTGCATGTGACCGCACTCTGGACATATAAACGGCATTGTAGAGACCTCCTCTAATCGTTAATCTGAGTTCTCTGAGTTTTATTATTTAAATCTTTTGGTTTTCTCCTAGACTGATAATTTTTATTGGCATAATACCACATATTTGTAATGTGAATTTATTCTCCAAGACCAAGCGCTTCCTGGATAGCTTCCTGGTCAAAGCCAACGATTATCTTTCCTTTTATCTCTAGGACTGGCACGCCCATCTGGCCGGATTTCTCTATCATCTCCTGCTTTGCCTTTGCATCCTGGACTACATTATAATCCTTGTATGCGATTCCTTCTGATTCCAGGAAGGCCTTCACTCTAGCGCAATAAGGACATGTAGGTGTAGAGTATATTATGACCTCAGGCTTCTTATCTTCTCCCATTATCAATCACCTCAGTGCACATTATTCAGACCCCTTTTATAAATATTCCGAATTTTTTATATAATAGGACTCTTCTCCTGCCATCATGTACAGAGTAGATTTCCAGAATTCAAGAGGGCTTAACCTGGTTGGAGATTTTTATAGTGCAGAGAGCGAATCAGTAATAATAATGGCCCATGGTTTCACTGGAGATAGGGCAGAATGGGGCAGGCTGACTAAGGCGGCTCAGGCTTTTAACGATGCAGGCTATAATGTGCTTAACTTTGACTTTAGCGGCTGCGGAGAGAGCGACGATGACTCCCTTACTGTTGATAAGCAGGTGGATGATCTTGAGAATGCTATCAAATTTGTAGATGATTCTATGGGCCTGAAGAGAATAGGCCTTTTCGGCCTTAGCCTTGGTGGTCTCGTGACTGCGAAGGCATGCGGGGCTTATAATGATGAGAGAATAAAGACTATGGTATGGTGGGCTCCTGTAACTGCAGCGAAGAAGAATTATGGCCAGAAGAAATTTTCAGCTGAGCAATTAGAAGAGCTGGAGGAAAAAGGATATATCACCAAATATAGGGATAAGGGTGTAAGAAAGAAGATAATGATCGACAGGCAGATGATCGCTGATAGAGAAGGTGTGGATCAGGAACTGCTGCTCTCAAAGATCAGGTGCCCTGTGCTTATACTGCATGGCGACAAGGATGACATGGTCCCTTTGCAGGATTCAAAGAATGCTATGCAATACCTTCCTCCTGGATCAAGGCTGGAGATAATCCCTGGAGCAGACCATGGCTTCTATGAGCAGCTTGATAGGTTTATAGAGCTGAGTATAGGATGGTTCGATAAGAATCTTGAGAGATAAAAGATCTTTACGGTGTAAGGGTCAATAATCTGCTCTTACAAGGTTTGCGATGTCCTTGCTGTACTCAAATATCTGGAATAGGCTGTTGAGAAATTCTATGCTTTTAGGATCATTTTTCTTGTAATATCTTGCCTTAAGCTTCCCAAGCTCTTCTATCATCATCTTCCTGTCTTTCCAGAGCGTAACAGCCTTCTCAAAATCCTTGTTTAGGAAAGCAGATGTAGACTTACGATACATCTCTCTTATCGCAGCCGCAAAGATTCTTATGTCATCTTCCTTCATGTTTTTGCCGCTCATCTCTTTTATGAGATCCCCTACCCTTTCTATCTTCTCAGCCGCCATCCTGCAGTCCATAGCATATATTACAGAGACTTCGGAGGGTCGGGTATACTTGCCTTCTTCAAGGTACTTCCTCACCTGCATCACGAGCATATAGAAGAACTTTGAGACTGTCCTGTCAAGGTCATTGATATGCTCTGTGCTGTTCTCTCCGAGCAGCTCATCGAACATGTTGCCTACTAGGAACACTGTCCTCTTAAGGCAGGGGATTATAGAGAGCTCTTCTATCCTGAAGTTCTGCAGCATGATGCTCTTATCTTTCTCTTCTATTACCTCTACGTTCATGAACAGGCTTATGAACCTGAAGATGTTGTTCTTCTCCTTTGAGGTTATCTTTTCTGCGAACTTTATGGATATATGGTCATATCCTGCTAGATAGTATGTGAAGAATCTTCGCGGAAAGAACTCATCATAGTCAAAAACTGCCCTCTTGACCTCTTCTTTATTGAACAGAGCAGGGGCGAGCTGCAATGTACCATCTTTAAGGACAGCCATATCTACCTTAGATCCCTTCTTCATATTGTACTGCCTTGTCCAGGTGCTCGGCAGCGTGACTAAAAGGGAGCCTGAGATCTCCTGAAGCTTCCTTTCGATGATCTTGTCTTCTGCCATGCTCATTGTTATATTGAGCTTATATTTAATATTTATGTTTTCTTTAAAGAAGTTTAAAGATTTATGGAAAATGTTTATAGTTTTAACTTACTATCTAATAGCTACAATGGACGCAATGACAAAGATAAGATACAGGCTCAAGCTCTTGGAAGGAAACTCCTATTACACTCCTGAAGAGAAGGAAGCTGCCCTTAGTAAGATAGATAGATATATGAAAAGCGGAAGGCATGCTGAACTCTTGGATAAGCTAGTGTCTAAGGCATGGGACAATGCTTTTTGGGGTGAGGAGACACTTATGAAATTCCGCCTTGAAGTTGCGCGCATTGTTGCCAAAGAAGCTGGGTCACCGCTGAAAAAATCTCAGATAAAGGAGATTATGGCCTATTGCAAGAGGGACCGTGGTTCTTTTGATAATTCCAGACAATCCGCCCGCCATAAGATGGACTTCCTGAAAAAAGCCCTTTATAATGCCAAGAGAGGAGAGTGCGCAGGGGCAGTTGTCTGTGGAATGATCAGCAGTTGGGGGGCTATGGATGGCGACATTAAAGGATATGAGAGGATGTGCTACAAGCTAGGCATGCGTCCATCTAAATCTGTTGAAAACAAGCTGTATAGCCTATGCAAACCAGAAATAATAAAGAACCTTTACCGCCTCGCAGTCAGATCAGCATTGGAGGGTGGGTGCAATGTTGATATACCTCTGGGCTCTGCTAAAAAAGCCTGTGAGAACTTGGGATTTGAGTATGATAAATCTCTTGACGAGAGACTGCATGCTCTTTGGGATGCTGTAGGAAGCAAGGTCAATAACTACTCTTTTACCATGCGGGAGTTGGCTAGCGGGGAAGCTTTTGACAGATTAGAATCTTACC
>CAYNQH010000078.1:0-5527 GCA_964399255.1 uncultured Methanosarcinales archaeon
TCAGTTATCTGGAGAAAGCCCTCTCCTAAAGATATTCACTTTTGCAAACCCCCTTGCTGTCTCTTTGATGTTCATCCTTACCCTGGTGATACATCCTAGGCTTAAGGCAGGTATAATAAGATCCCCCCTTTGGTATATCTCTTCAGGAATATTCGCTTATTTCCTTGGCTACATGCTGATGACCTATTCTGCTTGGAGCTTCACAGACCCGATGCCTTTGGCATACTCTTCGCTTTTCCTTCTTAGTTCTGTCTACTTCACCTTAGGGTTCATCTCAGCAAAGAAGAAATTCAGGATGCCTTATAGGAAGCCGCATCTGAAGCTGATAAGGAAGCTCACAAGGCATTATTGATGCACCAAAACCCAATCATTATGGCCTTTTCTTGTTTAGTTATTTAGTTATCTTCAAGGGTTGACAGGTCTCCTACATCCTCTCCGAGCTCCTGTGCCTTCAGGACACGCCTCATTATCTTTCCGCTTCTCGTCTTAGGAAGATTATCCCTATATTCTATCTCTCTAGGATAGGCATGGCCTGCAAGCTTTGTCTTGACGAAACTCTTAATTTCTTCAGTCAGAGAATCACTCTGCGAGTAGCCGTTGTTAAGCGTGACAAAAGCCTTGATGATCTGGCCCCTTTCAGGATCTGGCTTTCCTATAACTCCTGCTTCAGCTATTGCAGGATGCTCGATAAGCGCAGATTCCACCTCAAAAGGACCCACCCTTTCGCCGGCAGTCTTTATGACATCATCTGTCCTGCCGACAAACCAGAAGTATCCTTCTTCGTCCTGTTTTGCAGCATCTCCAGTCACATACCATTCTCCTTTGAAGCATTTATTGTACCTTTCTTCATTGCCCCAGATCGTCCGCATCATCGATGGCCAGCCTTTTTTCAGGCATAGGTTCCCTTCAGTGCCTCGCGGCAGTTCCTTGCCAGAATCGTCGCGCACGCTTGCATTTATTCCCGGGAATGGTTTGCCCATAGCGCCAGGGATCATATCCATGCAGGGATAGTTGACTATCATCATAGCTCCGGTCTCTGTCTGCCACCAGGTATCATGTATCGGCAGCTTGTACACCTTAAGGCCCCACCTTATAGCTTCAGGATTCAACGGCTCCCCTACAGAGCATATATGCCTGAGCGAGCTCATATCATGTTTCTTGACAGGTTCTTCTCCAGCTTTCATAAGCATCCTTATAGCTGTTGGCGCAGTATACCACACACTTACCTTGTATTTCTGGATTATTGCGTACCATTCTTCCGGGTTGAACCTTCCGTTATATATCAGGCTGGTTATGCCATTGGACCAGTTTCCCAGGATCTGGTACGCTATCCCTGTAACCCATCCAGGGTCTGCTGTGCACCAGTAGATGTCCTCCTCTTTCAGGTCTAGGACCCATTTAGCAGTCAAGTGCTCTGAGAGGCAGGCAAGATGCGCATGCATTATTCCTTTCGGCTTTCCTGTCGTGCCAGAAGTATAGAGCATGAAAGCATAGTCTTCTGAATCAGTCTTTACTATTTCGTATTCTTCCGGCATAGACCCATATTCCTTATAGCTTACTTCTTTCTCTTTGAGGTCTTTCTCCTGACCTGTGAGTATGATCTTTTCCATCTTAGGCAGTTGAGGCAGCACATCATAAACCCTATCTTTCAGGCTTATGTCTGTTACGAGGAACCTTGCTTCGCTGTTTCCAAGCCGGTCCTGCAGTGCCTGGGGCCCGAATGCCTGGAACAAAGTTCCTGCGATAGCCCCCACCTTCAAAATTCCCAGAAATGCGATATAAAGTTCAGGTATCCTTGGCATGAAGATGAATACCCTGTCTCCTTTCTTTATCCCATACTTTTTCAGCAGGTTTGCGAACTTGTTGGACAGCTTGTCCAGCTCTGAGAATGTGAACTTTCTTTCTGTGCCGTCCTGGCCTACCCAGAGCAATGCAGTCTTGTTCTCTTTGTCTGTACCTATGTGTTTTGTGACTGCATTGTATGCTGCATTGAGCTTGTTATTTTTCCTGTCGATCCATGCGAGGTCACCATAGTGGTCTTCCCAATTGAATTCTTTGTATGCTTCTTCATAGTTCTCTAGGTTTGGTTTGAATTTGAGGTTCTCTTTTTTTATTTTTTCAGGTTTCATAACTTATCTTATTGAGGGCTAGTTTAAATAATTAATGAAAAAATAAAGAAAAACTTTTTTTAATCGCAGCCGCCCATGCCTCCGGACTCTCTTTCGACATAGTGCACCTCTGGTCCCGGGCTTATATATGTTCTCCCGAGCATCTTTATGGTGGCCTCCATCTCTTTTGCTTCTGCAATGCTTATCGTTTCTGGAATTACGCTGAGCAGGTCGCTTGTTGTCAGGATGGGTGCAAGGCCGTACATCAGGATATAACCTTTTTCACGGATCATGGACTTAGGTTCTGAACTCGGCCCAGTTTTTAGAGGGCCGTGCCTTAAGGCTGTTTCTATGGTCGAGTAAAACCTTCTCATTGTCCAGTATCCTTCTGCTTTCTTTTCTAAGCTTCCTTCTTTTCCTGCTAAGGCAGCTACTGCTGTTTTGAATTCCTCTACCTCTTCACCAGCGCTGCTGAGGTAGGATGCCTGTTTTTGCAGTGTCTTTAGGCCCTCTGCCAGGTGTGAGGCTCTTGAGCCCAGCTTTGCAGCAAGCTCTGTTGCTTGCTGTATCTCTCCTTGTCCTATCAGATCCCTAACCTTTGCGTAGGGCGCTACTATCTCTTCCAGTTTCATTGTTTTCACCTCATTATTTATTACCTATTGGTGAGGGCCACAAAAGGCTTAAATATTAGCTTCCCCCTAGGGGGTATACAATGGATATACGTGTTCTGCAGAAGATGGGCCTTACAGACGGAGAGATCAAAGTATATCTGGCCCTGCTCAAGCTTGGTTCTACTACATCCGGGCCGCTTACAGACGAGTCTGGAGTTTCTAGGTCTAAGATATACCATGTTCTGGAAAGACTGGTCAAGAAGGGTCTTGTAAGCCATATAATAAAGCAGAAGACAAGATATTTCCAGGCAGCAGAGCCGAGCAAGCTCAAGGAGTATATCCAGAAGAAGAAGCAGGAGATAGAGAAGCAGGAGCATGAAATTGAAAGCCTGATCCCTCAGCTTGAGCTGCATCAGAAGCTCGGCAAAGAGCTGAAGGAAGCCCAGATATTTGAGGGCTTCAAAGGCATACAGGCAGTCAATGAGCACACATATGCAAAACTGAGCAGGGGTGAAGAGTATGTCTGTCTTGGTATCCCTGCATTCCAAGGGAAAACATTCGATCTCTATTGGAGAAGAGACCATAGGAGGAGGGCTAAGGAAGGAATCAAGTGCAGGATGCTCTATAACCAAGGGACAGATCAGGAGATCCTTGAGAGCAGGAATGATATCAAAGGATGCGATGCAAGGTACATGCCGATCCCCCTGCATACCCCTGCATGGTTCATGGTCTATAAAGACACGACAGCTATAATCCTTTCAAGCAAGGAAGGCATCGCTATAGAAATAGTTAATCAGGACATAGCAGAATCTTTCAAAGCATATTTTGAGGAGTTTTGGAAGAAAAGCGATAAACAAAGAAATACACAAGAGCATAATCGAGGTGGTAAGAAATGAAAATATTGGTGTTGAACATAGGATCATCTTCAGTGAAGTATGACTTATTTGATAATGAGGAAAGCATCCTGAAAGGCAATATAGAGAAGATAGGCGGAGACTCGTCCCATTCTATGGATGGGGATGTATCAAGCGTCAAGATAAAGACAGTAAACGAGGCCTTGAGGCTTATCATAACTATCCTTGACAGGAAAGGCCTGAAGGTTGATGCAGTAGGCCATAGGGTGGTGCATGGAGGGGAGATAGAAAAGCCTTCAAGGATAACTCCTGCATTGATATCTAAACTTAAGCAGGTCACAGAGCTTGCCCCTTTGCATAATGGCCCAGAGATAAGAGGGATAGAATCTTGCTCAAAGCTTTTCAATGCCCCTCAGGTGGCAGTCTTTGACACAGCATTCCACCAGACGATGCCTGAATATGCATATACTTATGCTATACCCTACGACCTTACGAAGAAGCACAACATAAGGAGATACGGATTCCATGGCACTAACCATAAGTATGTTGCTGAGGAGGCCTGCAGGACCTTGAAAAAGAAGATAAAACAGAGCAATATAATAACCTGCCATCTTGGCAACGGCTGCTCGATAACAGCAGTACACAAAGGGAGGAGCATAGATACATCAATGGGGTTTACCCCTCTTGAAGGGGTAGTCATGGGTACAAGATCAGGCAGCATAGATCCTGCAATACTTACCTTCCTGATGGATCATGACTTGTACGCGACAGACGAGATAAATGACTTGCTTAACTATAAGTCAGGACTTCTCGGAATTTCAGGCAAGAGCAATGACATCAGGGATCTGATAAAAGACAAATCACCAAGGTCAAAGCTTGCGCTGGATATCTTCTGCTATAGCATCATCAAGCAGATAGGATCGTATGCTGCAGCCATGAACGGAGTAGACACCCTGGTGTTCACAGGAGGAATAGGAGAGAATGCTTATATTCTCCGCGAGAAGATCCTTAAGAGCCTAGGATATCTTGGGATCAAGGCAGATAAGAAGAGGAACAGGTCTAATGGGCCTGT
The DNA here is from genome assembly GCA_964399255.1 of uncultured Methanosarcinales archaeon. Taxonomy (GTDB): domain Archaea; phylum Nanobdellota; class Nanobdellia; order Woesearchaeales; family CAYNQH01; genus CAYNQH01. The sequence goes on from CAYNQH010000078.1 coordinate 4,646, forward strand.
CATCTCAGAGAAGGATTCAAAGGTTGCAGTCTGTGTAATACCTGCTAACGAGGCATTGATGATTGCAAGAGAGGTCCTGGGTGTTTTGAAGAAGTAGGCCTACATGATCGTCAGATAATATCAAGCAAGCCCTTTGAACTCCTTTTCCATCTGGTCAAGGAATGACCTATAGAAAGCCACCCTTAATCTTGCTATCTCTCTTCCTTTTTCTGTGTACATCTTTTCAGGAAGGTATCTTGACTTAAACTCGTAGTCCAGGTACATGCTATGCTTTGACTTGTCTTGTATCTTTCCTTCTCTGCTTCCTGAATGGTTGGTCTTGAGGTAATGGTCAATATCTATTTTTGCCATGTCAGTATACCAAGGCGCCTTATGCTTTGATATCCAGACGCAGCTCCTTGCAGTCCCTATTGCGCCAACCGTATCGATCTTATCAGCATCAAATAAGATCATCGCTTCTTTTGTTGAGGGCTTTTCTCCTGTCCTATACCTGTGAGTCCTTATGCATGCTTGGATATGAGATATCTTCTCTTCAGAAAATCCTGCTTTTTTTAGTATGGGTAGGGCCATCTCTGCTCCCAGAGAGGCATGATTTATGCTGCCTGTGGGATCAGAGTCCTCCTTTGCCCTGGCAATATCATGGAGAAGTGCTGAGGCTTTTATTACATCAAGGTCTACCTCTTCCCCTTCTGCGAGATTAAGGGCCATGTTATAGACCCTCATGATGTGGTCCATGCTATGTGCAGAGCATGATAGCTCTTTCTCCACTTCCTTTTTTATCGGTTCAAAATCTACCCTCATTATTCTACCTCCTATATATTGGAGAAGATTGAATAATATAAATCTTGTGCTAGGGGATATGCCTGTTTTATCTTCTCATCC
>CAYNQH010000079.1:0-5523 GCA_964399255.1 uncultured Methanosarcinales archaeon
GGATAAGCTGCCTTACGACTATAGGATATTTATAATCAATGATGGCAGCAAGGATAGGACTTATGATATTGCAGAGAAACTTTCCCAGGCTAGCAAGGTATTTCATCATGGATATAAAAAGAACATGGGAAGAGGATTTGCTTTTAAGTATATCTCTAAAATTGTTGAAGCCGATTATGTCTTATATCTGGATGCAGACCAGCCTTTCTGCTCTGACCTATTTAACATCAAGAAGATGCTTGAATATCTTGAAAGCTATGATCTTGTAGTATGCTCTAGATTCTTGTCAGGATCTAAGACAAAAAGGAAGAGTCACAGAGCTTTTTTGGGCTTTATGCACAGATCTATTGTCAGATTTATGTTCCCCGGATTTCCTTTTAGCGATACCCAGTGCGGCTTTAAGGGTTTTAGAAGCGGCCTTTTTAGGGAAATGAACAAACAAATCAAGAACAACAGGTGGGAATGGGATGTAGAGTTCCTTGTTAAGGCTTGGCAGGATAAAAAGAAATACAAGGAAATACCTATAAGATGGGATGAGTTGGCAAGCAAAAGCTCTGTCAATATTTTGAAAGACCCTTTCATACAGCTTAAGGACCTGATACTGATAAAGAAAAGAGCAGGAAGATGAGTGACAATAGTTTTATTGCAATAAATGATGGGCAGAACTCCAGCATAGCCCTTTTTGAGGAGGGTAAACTATCGTTTGCCCTGGAAGAGGAGAAGGTTGCACGCAAGAAGCTGATAAGCGGCTTTCCTGCAGAAGCATCAAACTATCTCCACGCCGCATTGACCGATTTGAACAAAGGTTTAGCAGTGTTGCCGAATAGGCTCTGCTTCAGCAGGAGGGTTTTAGATGCTTTTTCAGCAAGCCATGACGATTCCTGTTTCTCCCCTTCACAGATGGCTAATATATACTACCATACCTACTTTTTAAGATCATGCGTTTTAAGAGGTTTAAGTTTAGGCATCAATAAGGTTCTTGTCCATAAATATCCTTACAAGAAGAAGCTGCTCTTTGACCACCATGATTCTCATGCATTTTCTGCTTATGGAACTTCTGGGTTTAAGGATGCATTGGTATTTACAGCAGATGGTTATGGCGGCTTATCATCTTCTAAGGCTTTCATTTTTGGTGAGAGGAAGAAAGAGATTATCTCTTCATCATCTCCCTATAACTCTCCAGGATATTTCTATAGCGGAATAACTCAGATACTTGGATTCCATCCTTCCAGGCATCCCGGGAAGGTTACCGGTCTGGCTGCTTATGGGGATCCTAAAACCCTTTACCCCCTTATGTCAAAATTATTCTATTTTGACGCGAAAAATGAATCTTTCTCCTTTGATTACAGGAAATTAATCTTAATAAACAAAAATGGGGCCTTACTTAATTTTAAGAGAGAGGATGTTGCTGCGGCACTCCAGCAGAGGCTGGAAGATGTCTTTTTGGAATACTTGAATGATCTCTCAGATAAAACTCGTACAAAAAGGATATGTTTAGCAGGAGGGGTTTTTGCTAATGTCAAGCTCAACCACACGATCCACCGGAAAACAAAGTTCAAGAATATCTATATATTCCCTGCGATGAGCGATGCAGGCCTCTCTGTTGGTGCAGGCTTGAATTATCTCTTTGAAGAAGGTTTAACGGATTATCACAGATTAAAAACAATATACCTAGGTTCGGGTTATACTGATATGGAGATTAAGAATGTTTTGGAAAAGAAAGGCCTGAAGTTTGAACATCTAGATGATATAGAGCAGCAGATTGCAGAGCTTATATCCAATGATAAGATAGTTGCAAGGTTTAATGGCAGGACTGAATTTGGACCCAGAGCTTTGGGGAATAGGAGTATAATTTGCCAGGGCACTGATAAGGATATTAACATAAGGCTGAATAAGGCTCTCAAGAGGTCAGATTTCATGCCTTTTGCACCAACTACCCTTGTAAGATACGCAGATAAATGTTATAAGGATATACCTGGTGCCGAATTTACCTCCAAATTTATGAATATAGCCTTTGAAGCGACAGATTGGATGAAAGAATGTTCTCCAGCACTTGTGCATGTTGATGGCACTTCAAGGCCCCAGCTATTATCAAAAGAGGATAATGAAAGCTATTATAAGATAGTGGATGAATACAGGAAGATTACGGGAATTCCCACCGTATTGAACACTAGCTTTAATATGCATGAAGAGCCGATAGTTTGCTCTCCAGAGGACGCGATAGAATCATTTTTGAAAGCAAGGTTGGATGTATTGGCTATAGGAAACTACATTGTAAAGAGGAAAAACTAAGGGCATAAGAATATATTCTCCACTTCAGTTTTATTGCATTTCTCTTTTAGCCAGCTTATTGTTGAATGATTAAAATAGTTCTTGTCGTTAAATTCCATTTCATTGGTGTAGAGGAACCATTTTCTTCCTTCTACAGAGCCAATTATCTTGTCAGGCATTGAGATGTCAAGGTAACTGAAATTCCTATATCTTAGATCTGAGTAATACCCTATCCGGAATGCTTCGAATCCGTCTACGATGATTATATCTCCATTTTCCAAATTGTTTTCTATAAAGGATATGTCCTTGACGCTCCCCGTCTCTTTTTGTATGTTCAGGAATCCTAAGAGGCTCAGGGTGAGAATCAAAGCTATCATGAATTGCTTTCTTTTTTTATTAATAGCATACTTTGTGAGATAGATCAAGTAAAAAGGCACTAGGAATATCAGCTGGTATGCTCTTATGCGGATAAAAAATGAAAGCAAAAATAATGTCAATGGGCATAATATGAAGATAAGATTGGATAAAAATTCTTTCTTTTTCTCCGATAGGTATAAGGCATAGAAAAGAGCCAGTAACATAACTCCGGCAATCCCAATCCCTTCTTTGATTATATAATAATATAGCATGTAAATGCTGTACTTTGCTGAAGGCACAGTTATGTCATGCCAAGGCTCATTGTAAGGGAAATCATAAGCGCCGTACTTTAAAGTGAGAAATGCTTGAGGGATTAATGTAGCAAGTACTATGAGAAAAATCAGAAGCAGCTCTTTTATCTTTCCCTTATTCCAGGTCAATGTATAAATGAGCTCGGTAAGGAAGATAAATGCACTATAGAAATGGGTCTGTGCCATCAAGATTGAAGAGACCATGAATCCAAGGAAAGTGATTTTTGATTTCTTCTCCTTCCATCTTACAAATGCAAGGAAATTTAGCAGGACAAAGAAAAGGAAGATAGTGTAGGACTGGACGACCCTAGATTGGCTTATGACAAAAGGGTTTATAGCCAGAAAAAACGCCGCATAAAGCCCGACTTTTTTGTTGAAAAGGGCTTCTCCTAACTTGAATATAAATATTACAGATAACAAACTGAAGGTTATCGGGAGCAGCCTTATGTTTTCTATACCAAAAATATCAATCCAGGATCTTATGATCATCAGGCGTAAAGGCGGGTGAGGGACTCCGGTCCTCAGATAGTTGATATCTATGTCTTTGGAGGAGATATCAATTATGCTTAGCTCTCCTGCATTGAAAGGAGAATTGTTGTAGTATATGAACTGCAGAGATAAGTGTAATACTAAAATCAAGACAAAGGTTATCTTATATCTTTTATCTTTTTTCATATTTAACCTATGAAATAGCTCAAAAAATACATTATATCGCTCAATAGATGCTCCTGTTTTATCCCCTTGAACAATCTTTTTGCCATGAAGCTCGGCCGCATGTAAAAGCTTAAGTAGAATTTCTTGTAATATTTGTAGACTAGGTCTAGATCAATCTCTGGATGTTCATAGACAGGATTATTTGTGTTGTGGAACCTGTAGTCTTCCCAGTTAAAGTTGGTTATATAACCTTGCTCTTTCCAAAGCTTAAAGATAGGTGTGCCTGGGAAAGGGACTAACACAGCAACTCTTGCAAATGTAGGATCCAGTTTCTTGACAAGGTCTATTGTAGCCTGCATTGTTCTTGCAGTCTCTCCCGGATTGCCGAAAACACATAATGCTGTCCTGTTGAGCCCTAATTCTTTAGCGATCTTGAACGCATCCTCTACCTGGCTTATCCTTGTCTTCTTGCCTAGCCTGTCCAGCATATGCTGCGTACCTGTCTCAACACCAAATGCCACATTATAACATCCCGATTCTTTTGCCTTGGTAAGGAATTCCTTATCAACTCTGTCAACCCTTATGCCATTTGTCAGGCTCCAACTTAGGTCGAGATTTTCTTTCTTTATAAGCTCGCATATCTTCTTTGCTCTCTCTAGATCTTGGCTGAAGTTGTCATCACAGATATAGATCTCTTTGAATCCCTGCTCTTTGTAGAATTTCATCTCCTCGACAACTCTTGTAGGGCTTTTAGCACGGAAGGTCGTACCAAACTTTGGATTGCAGTAGAAGCAGCTATTATAGTAAGGACAGCCCCTGCTGGTCTCTATAGGTCCTATGGGGTGTTTCTTGTAGAATGACTTGTGGTAAGGGCTCTTTTTGTATTCTTTGAGGTCTATGAGCTCCCAAGAGGGGTATGATAAGGCATCAAGCTCATTGATAAAAGGTCTATCTTTTGTTTCTTTTATGACTCCATGCTCCTTATAAACAATTCCTAATATTTCATTTAGTGGCTTTCCTTTTGCAATCTCAAGCAAGCCTAACTCTCCTTCATTTTTCACAATAATGTCGATTTTCGACTCCTTTAGAACCTCTCTTGGGAGGGCTGTGGCATGTGAGCCACCACCAATAATAAGGATATCCTTGTTGAATGCCTTGATATCTTCTGCAAGCCTTATAGTGCTTGGAAATGCAGGCGTAGTAAAGCTAAGACATACGATGTCCGGGTCGAATCTCTTTAACGTGTCCTTCAGCACCTGCTCAGGGTTTTCCTTTACAAAAAGATCAAGGATCTTAACATCAAAGCCCTCTTTGACCAAGGGAGCAGCTAAGGTAGGCATAGTAAGGCTTGGAAATATGCCCCTCCTTATCTTGGAGCCTTTGTAGACATCGTGGGAAATTCCATCCAGGAGGAGGATTTTTTTGTATTTCATCTTTGTTATTTCATCTTAAGGTAAGGGAGGAAAATGTTGAGAAATGAGCTGGTAAGCACATAGAGGTCATTAAAGTTTCTTATTGAAAATATCTGGCCAGCGATATAGCTCGGCCTTAGATAAAACCCCCTGATTATCTCTTTCCTTTTTTCTGACAGCTCTTTTATCCTTTCAGGATTATCCTTCCACAGTTCAAGCAGGTAATTTACAGAGATATAATCGACAGGCAGATTTCTCAGGAAATCTTTTGTCTTTGTTATGTCCTCTTCAGTCTCTTCTTTGTTTCCAATCATTATATAGGCAAGGCTCTTTATCTTGTTTTTTCTCGTAAGGGTGAGAGCTTTTCTGACTACATCAAGAGAGTTATACTTGTTCAGCTTCTTCATCAAACTTTCAGAACCTGTCTCAACGCCGTAATGGATAAGCATGCACCCTGCCTTGTTCATGATCTTTAAGAGCTCATCATCTACTAGGTCTGCTCTTGTCTGTATGCTCCA
>CAYNQH010000080.1:0-5517 GCA_964399255.1 uncultured Methanosarcinales archaeon
AAATAGAGTGAACCCTATAGTATAAGGATAAGATGACCAAAAACAACCATATCCCAGTAGGTTATGCAAGGTGCCATGACCACATCCTATCTATAGCAGAATGGGGAAAGGACACAAACTTCCTTGTCTCTCCAGACATAAGCGATATCCTTGAAGATCCTGAAAATGACAGCATCAAGGCTATGGAGCTACAGATACAATGCCCTTCAGATTTCTACGGCCATGAAGAAGACTGCACAAGCCTAGTCCAGTACTGGAAAACTAACGGCATAGAAGATGTCTCGATGCACTTCCCTTTTATGAACATAGATGATGAAGGTTTCTCTTTCATGAACCTTGTAGTGCCAAGCCAGGCGCAATGCCCAAAGACACACAAGCTTGATCCCAAAGTGATAAAAGATATGATCGATTGGGCAGCCAGTCCTGAAGTAGGCATCCATACAGGAACATTGCATGTGACCAGGCCAGGAGTTAGGTTCACACAAGAGGAATGGGAAGAATACAAGAATATCATCAATGAGATGAATGCATACGCTCAAGACAAAGATTTCAGCATAAGCATCGAGACAGGAGGGGCTACATTAGACCAGATCATAGAGCTCTTGAAGAACAATCCAGGACTTAGGGTCACCAATGATATAGTACATGCATACAACGATGGGATAGATCCTGTTGAGCTGTATGAAAAATGCAAGAAGCTCGATCCTTTTGCAACTAACAAGTTCCATGTATGCCAGTCAGAGATCGGAAAAGACCTGCATCTCAGGCTTAACCAGGGAGACAGCACATACCTTGACCTCATAGAGAAGATCTCTGCAAAGGTAGTAGAAGACATATTCGCACTTGAAGGCAGGTACAAGCCGCACATGATAATCGAGAGCCTTGCCTACCCCTCTGAAGAGAAAGATGCCAATCTGGGTATCCTTACAGAGATAATGAAACCTTTATTGAAGAATGAGAAGATAATCATAGTATTGAACGGCCTGCCTTCAAGCGGAAAGTCAACGCTTGCAGGATACCTCCACAATTATTTCAAGGAGACAAATTTCACCTCTGTAGTCTATGAAAGTGATGAACTGAGGAAGGAAAAGTTCCCTGACCAGGTAAAGCGTATGGCAGGAGGAGAATGGGTCCCAAGGGAAGAAAGAGACCAGGTATACATGATGATGCTGCAAGAGGCAGAAAGATCCTTTGAAGAAGGAACAGACATCGTGATGCTCGACGCGACATTCAATAGGGCCGAAAACAGGCAGAGCGTATTTGATTACGCAAAGGATAACGGATATAATGTCTTCTTTATAGAGACTGTCTGTTCAGACAGGCCGACTGTCGAGTATAGGCTGGAGAATCGTAAGAAATATCCTGCAGTATCTATAGAGACCTATGACAGCCTTGAAGCAGAATCAAAGAATGTGAACTTGGCAGCAGAGATAACTAAAGGAAGCAAGGTAAGCTACATGAAGTATGATTCGTATAGGAATGACACTGAGATCCTTGTGCAGCATACCAAGAAGGACGGGTTCGCAAGGCTCATCGCATACATGGTCAGCCTCTACGCAAAGCCAATAGATAATGCTGGAAAGCACCAATAATCAACAATAAACTTTATATATAACCCCGGCGTTCTATATTGTATGAAAATACTGGCTCTGCACTCAGATTTCATCGAATTTGAGGCAAAAAAGAAGGCTATAAATGATGCCGAAGAGATAGCTAAAGACAAGACCAAGACAAGGGTAGAGGAATGCCTTGTCGTGTTCAGTTCTGTAGAGAAGAAAGACCAGGAAAATCCTCAGGGAGTCGCAGAAAGATACATCCAGGAGATAAAAGATATCTCAGACCAGGTAAAGACACGATCTATAGTCCTCTATCCTTATGTCCATCTGACTCACGAGCCAAGCAATGCTCAAACCGCATTAAAGATCCTTGACACAGCAGAATCAGAGCTTAAAAAAGAAGGCTTTGAAGTCCATAGAAGGCCTTTAGGATGGTACATGTCATTTGACATAACGTGCAAAGGCCACCCTCTCGCAGAGCTGAGCAGGGAGTTCGGCGCTGATAAGAAAAAGCCTAAAGAAGGGAAGAAAGAGAGGAAGGAAGGAAGCGAATTCTCAAGATTCATAGTGATAGACATCTCAGGCAAGGAATATGACCTAAAGCCTGATGAGAAAGAGATAAATTCCTGCCCTATCTGGAACAATAAAGAAGAGAGCTACAAGAGGCTCAAACAGTTCGTAAAGAATGAGATAATAGGCAAGAATTCAGGAAAGGAGCCGAAGCATATAGAATATATGAAGAGGCTTGAGCTTGTTGACTATTGCGATGTCTCAGAACCCGGCCATTACAAGTGGTATCCTAAAGGGGTGCTCATAAGAAGGCTTATACTCCAGTATGCAAGAAACCTGGCAAACAGCTGGGGAGCTGCAGAGATGGTCAACCCTCTTCTGATAAGAGGAGATAATAATATTGTAGGAGAGCTGATGGGAGAGTTCCATGAGCGAGACTATAAAGTTGACGGAGGCAGAGGCATAGGATTCCTGCGTTATGCTTCAGATCCTCTAGGATTCCCATTCATGCAGAAAGTCAGGTTCAGCTACAAGCAGACCCCTCTTAAGGTTTATGAGGAAGCAACATGCTTCAGGAATGAGCAGGCAGGAGAAGTATCAGGGCTCAAGAGGGTGAGGAACTTCCTCATGACAGACATGCATGCAGCATGCGCAACAGATGAAGAAGCCAAGGTAGAGTTCGAGAAGCTATGCTACCTGTTCGGAGACCTGATGAACAATATCATAGCAGAAGGGAGATGGGTCCTAGGATGGGAAGGAACAGAAGAATTCTACAACAATAATAAGGAATATCTTATAAACATAAGCAAGAAGATGAAAGTTCCTGCTTTCTTCAAGCTCTCGGCCCAGATGAATCATTATTATGCCATAAAGAATGAGTACCAGACAATCCTAGAAGATGACTCAAACCTGCAAGTTTCAACAGTGCAGTGGGATGTAAAGGATGGTCCAAGATTTGACATAGGGTATACCGGAAAGGATGGTAAGAAGCATCCCTGCTCTGTTATAATCCATGCATCAAGCTTCGGAAGCATCGAGAGGACCTTATGCTCTATCCTTGAAAATATTGCTATGGATGAGAAACAAGGTAAGAAAGCGATGTTCCAGCTCTGGCTGACACCCACCCAGGTGAGGGTCCTTCCAGTGTCTACAGACAGTCACCTTGAGTTTGCCAAGCAAGTTGCCCTAGAGCTTAATGATTCCAGCATAAGGGCAGATGTCGATGACAGTGAAGAGAGCATAGGCAAGAGGATAAGGAATGCTGAGAAAGAATGGATCCATTACATCGTGGTCGTAGGTGATGAAGAGATCAAGAGCAAAGAGCTGATGGTCAGATTAAGGGCTACTGGCAAGCAGGAGAAATTCTCTCAGGCAAATCTTATTGAAGAGATTAAGCAGAAGACCAAAGGGATGCCTTTCCTTCCGCTGCCACTTCCTGTACTATTAAGCAAAAGGCCTATCTTTATAGGTTGATTGGATACTGATTATTGAAAGATTTCCGGTTTTATCCAAGCAAAGTTTTTATAAAATTTATATTATATTTAAGAGTGTCTAGTGAATAATGGAAGGAGGGGGCACTATGGAATATGATCTTGTAAATGATAGAAAAGAAAGGGCTAAGATAGAGACAGACGCAGAAGGTCTGTTTATAAAAAATGCTAAGCTGGTGCCAGTAGTCATGACAGTCACCAACATAAGCCTGGATCAGCTCAGAGGAGCAACAGTAGGATATATCCTTAACCACGGAAGCCTTTCTAAGCAGCCTTACCGAGGAGACTCTGAGAAAGACAACATCCCAGGATTCAAAGAAGATCTCAAGAATGGAGTTCTTGATATGTTCAAGGAGAGCTATGGTTATGCCTTATACCATAAAGGCGTCTTGTGCGGGATAGGCCATGATGGTGCCAGGCTTCTGGAAAACGCCCAGAACTACTATGGAAAGTCAGACCTTGCTATGTTCAAGATCCCTGAGAATCCAGAGACCATAGATGATGTTCTGGCAATCGCATCAGGCGAGTTCTAGGCCTGGCTTTTCAGAAGGTACGATCTTGATTTCAGCCTAAACATTCAACTATCAGTCTAAAATTGAAAAATTTCCGGATTATTTCTGATAATACTTATAAATAAAGGATCCCATAACCAGGGCATGGAACAATCAAATTTAAGCCAAGATTCATACCATATGCTTCCTGTTGTGAAGATTGTAGAAAGCATGGAAGACCGCGAGCTTCAGGGTGCAAAGATGGGATATATGCTCAGGCATGGAAGCCTTTCTAAGCAGCCTTACAGAGGAGATTCTCAAAAGTGCAACATACCCTATTTCAAGGAAGATTTAAGGGCAGGAAAGCTTGAAAGGTTCAAAGACCAATATGTGCTATACCACAAAGGAGTCTTCTGCGGGGCAGGCAACAATGATGAAGTTCTATATGAGCTGGCATCTGCTTATTATGGAAGTTCTGATCTTGCCTTGTTCAAAGTCCCAGAGGATCTTGACACCATAGATCAAGTAATAAAAGAAGCTATAGGAGAGTTCTAGACAAGTATCTTAAGAAGGTCGGATTTAGAGACCAACCCTACAAGCCTGCCTTGTTTCTTGACAAGAACTATAGGATAATGCTTCAAAAGGTAAGATACCACAGATATCTTTGCGTCCTCCGCGATTACAGGAGGGGGTTCTACCATAAGGTCAGAAGCTTCAGACCTTGCTACCTCTTCAGGCTCTTTGCTTAGGATGCTCCCTTCTGTGACCATGCCTACAACTTCTTCCTTATCTATGACAGGCAGCTGGGATACCCCTTCTTTCCTCATCTTCTGGATAACATACCTTGCGCTAGACTCCTTATCGCAGCTGAATATCTTAGTCACCATTATATCTTTTACAGCCAGCTCTTTCTCCTTAGAGAACATCTGCAGGGCCTGCTCTATCTTTTTGACATTTGAATAGCTAGGGTCAAGCCTGCCTGATTCTACTTTGGCTATCAGGCTTTGTGACACTCCAGCCTTATTCGCGAACTGTTTCTGTGTCAGCCCAAGCCTTCTTCTTATGTCCTTTAGACTTTTTATCTCTATCATCATATTCCTTTTGTATTATTCGGTAATTTTAAGAGAGTAAGGGCAAGGCCTATTTAAATATTCCTATTATACATTTGTTACATAATAAAATATTCCTATAAGAATATAAAGACGAGATAGCAGGAAAAAAGCTGGCTTAATATGATCTAAGGATATGATAATCATATTTTATAATCATATTTTATAGTTATATTATCAGAAAACAGAATCTATCTTCTCAAGCTTCTTCTCAAGCTCCCTAACCCTATCCTTCTCTTTCTTGAACAGCAAAGAAAGTATCCCTCTCTTGCCTTCTTTTTTATCATCTTTATTATCATCCTTTTTATCTTCTTTATCTTCCTTCTTCTGTTCGAACAGCTCGATCTTCTTGCCGAGCTTC
>CAYNQH010000081.1:0-5500 GCA_964399255.1 uncultured Methanosarcinales archaeon
GCATGGTTTTCAGGCCTTGATCCTGATTCTTTGAAGACTGCCGATCCTGTATTCTTCAAGTCTAACTCTGCTATGTATGTTGAGATGCTCTTGAATCCTGAGAAGAAGTTTGACTTCAATACCAAGACACCAAGCATAAGGGATGAGCCTGACCCTATGCAGTTCCTGCAGCTCATAACTACCGCAAGGGTCAACTACCAGAACAGCAGCTATGACCTCATGCAGGACGTTGTTTTAGCTTTGATGGATAAAGCTTTATTTCGGGCGAGGGGAGGGTTTTATGGCCGCAGCTATACTAATCTTGAGAAGAGGCATGTCAGGCTAGTGAACCCTATTACTGACACAGTTTATGCCGAGGGTTTCAGCATAGCTCATAAGAGTGACCCTCAGATAGGTGAGGATATAGACCTAACTTCAGGTACATATCACTTTACTAGCACTGAAGGAAGGCTTGTTGAGCAAGCCTTCGGCAATGACCTTATAAAATGCATAGAGAGGCAGTATAACACCTGGAGCATATTACATCTTATTGCTTCTGGAAGCTTTGACGTGAACTATTTCTATGATGACTGCTACTTTACCCATCCTCCTAAGAGTCTTGTCGAGAGGTATAATAATAAAGTTGATAAAAGATTTAATGAGATGACCTGGTTGGTGAATACTGCTTATAGGTATGGCAGCGGTAATGCCCAGGTCCCTTACGAGATGGTGCATGTCTCTAAGCTTTATATGGGCGTCTCTGACCAGAGGGCTATAAAGGAGATGGGTTTCTTCTCTAACTATCTTGACATGAAATACCGGTCTCAGTCTTATCAGGCGGCTGAAGGGAAAAAACTGAAAGGCGCTTCAAGAGAAGAGTTTGTAACAAAGAGGATGGATCAGGTCCAGACCTTGATAAACCTCGAGAATAAGAAGAAAGAATATATGAACATGGTTGATTATTTTGAGGACTCTAACTGGGCTATAAGATCCTGGCTTAAGAAGGCTTTAGCTTTCAGCACAAGCACCCAGGTTATTGAGAAGGCAAGGGAGACCCATGAGAAGATAAGCCTTGTCAAGATAATCCAGGTCGATAGGGATAAGGGCAAGACATTGGAGCAGATAAGGCAAGGGAGTTCTGTCCATGCACAGGTAATAGCTGATGAGCCAAGCCTTGCAGGCCAGTTCTTTAAGGAGCAGTTCTTGTCGAGCCAGGCTAAGGCAACCTTTGCAGGCAGTAGTTTCGACCTTTCGGATCCGAATGAGAAATCTTCTGCTTTGATGATCAATAATATCATCGTAGGCGATTCTTATTTTAATGATGGCGAGTTTGAGTTTGCTATGATATATTATGGCTCTGCTGCCTCTCTTGTTATGAAGAAGGAGGATTATAAGGTTCTTATGCAGGGTCTTGCTAATATCACCCATTGCGGAAACTGTCGGGATAGCACCAGGATCAATGTCCCTTACCCTGGGATGAGCGAAAGGATGGCTTACACTCTCCCTAAGGGGGTTATTGATATATGGACTAAATCAGGAGCTCTTGGTGTCAGGATAATAGACACCTCTAAAGTTAGTGAGGAGCTCGCTTTCAGGATCATAAGAACCCAGGCTCGTGTGAACAGCGATAGGAAAGAGAAGAAGGTAGATGAGTTCATCTCAGACCTTGTGCCTGACAGCTGGTGGGAGGCATTGTTGAATGTTGTTCCTGAGGCTAAGGCTCTTGTCACCCTTTCTTTCGCTTTGAAGGCAGCAGCCATAACTGCTGTAAAGACAGGCATAGCTTTGGCTTTTAAGGAGACTGTGATAATAGGGATCAAAGGCGCATCTTTATTCCTTGTGGGGATTGCTTTTTCCGGCTCTGGTGCTTTGCGTGAGACTACAGACATAGCTGCTGATGCATTGAAGGCGAATCTTGATAATGGTGCCGAGGTCCTTGCGAGAGAAGCTTGGGATAATGGAGAGATTATAAGACATCTTGATGATGCTCCATTATGGGGCGGTGCTGATGATGTTGCTGAAGGTATAGGCAAAGGCGCTGCTCAAATACCCAACAATCCTGCTGAGTATAGGTCATTCATAATGAAGAAGTTTGATGGGAATCCTTCTATGCAGGCTGCAATAAAAAAAATCCCTGATGATCTTATTATGGAAGAAGGAGGGATGATCCTAGTCTTGGATGAGATGAGCAAAGGAGATGCGTATTCTCTTCTTTTCTCTGTTGATAGGGCAAAGAACCTTGATACTTTTTGTTTGAAAACTCCTGACTGCATAGGTAAGGGGGGGCAGGGCATAGTGCTCAGCTTGTCTCCTGAGAGGGCTAAAACCTATGGTCTGGAAGAGTCCGGTGATTTTGTCATGAAAGTGATCAAAAACCCGGAGAAGGTCGTGTCGATGGCTGATGAAGCAGCATTGATGAATGATCTCGCAAAGGATGGTCTCGCCTCAAGGATTGTCTCTTATTCACGTAGCCATTATATCGCTGAAGAGATAAAAGGTCCGACCCTTAATCAGTTTGTAAATGCAAATCCTGGTAGGAAAGCTCAGGCTCTTGCAGGATATCAGAAATTTTCAGAGGAGCTTGCAAAAAGGAAAGTTCTTGTCAAGGATCTAGGTCCTGATAATATAATAATCAAAGAATCAAAAGGAGAGATCAGCTTTGTCCTTATTGACGGGGGGCTGGCCAAAAAGAATCCTACGATTGTTGACCCAATAACCAAAAAAACAAGGGCTATGACACCAGACGAGATAATGCAGGAATACAAGAACTCTGAAGATTTTACATTCAATGTTTTGCTTGGAGAGGTCGGTGGGGATGCCGGCCAAATTGCTGCTCCAAAGGAAAGCAATCCTTTCAATGATTTGACCGATTCAGAGATTGATGAGGTTGTTAAGGTTCTTGATGATGCAGTCCCTACGCCAAAGGCATTTGATATCTTTAAGATGGATAAGGTTGAGATGGAGAATAGCATAAGGTCTTCTTTGAAGGAGATGGCTGCGAAGGTTCCAAAGCCTAAGCCTGGCGAGAAACCAAATCCTTTGTTGAGCCTTCAGGAGGTGGACTGGGATAGTGCAATTATTAATATTGAGAATGTTGGTGATGAGGTAAAGATAACTATGAGCCATTTGAAGACAAAGGATGGCACTCGTGTACTTTTCGATGAGGATATTATATCAACTACTGCAAGTGGCGCAAAAGAAGGGGGTTATGTCGAACCAATAAAATTATTCATAAAGAAGGAGGGCGATCATAATATAGGCGTTTGGGATAGTATGTTTATAAACCCTAACCTAAAGTCAAAAGGTCTTGGCACTGGAATGGGTTGGGGGATGTTGGCTTGGCTCAAAGATTTTGGCGGAATCAACCGTCTTGATATTCCTAATGCTATTTTTGATGGGAAGGTAGTTTGGGCAAAGAGGGGTTGTGATTTCGATTATCCTGATATTATGGCTAGTGAGCTTCATAAATGGCTGGTTGATGCTCCAGATAAGGTTACTTTTGCAAAAAGCAGGGAGTGGATAATGAGTGATGAAGGCAGGGCCTGGCGTACTTTTATGGAAGAAAAATATGGGATAAAGGCTGCTGACTTTCGTGGTAATCCTGATATTGTCAAAGCCTTAAAAGAGGTTCCTCCAAGGCATTATCCTGGTGCTTTTAAGATACCTGATGACAAGAATGTTTACCCACCAGCTTTCCTTACAGATATGGCCTGGGAGACTAAGCTTGTTTTCCCAGGTGCTAAGGATACAGGTATACCATACCACCTTAATATGGGGATTTAATTATCTTTTCTACTTTTTTTAGGATTTTATAGGGAGGTATTTCTTATATTTACTGCACCTCTCTATCTTGATAATTCTGGATATAGTCTGCTCTCTGCTTCAGCTCTCCGAACTCGCTCAGAGCGACTATTGAATCTGAGCTTGATGTAGGGAATGCATGCTTTCCATTATCCTGCCTCATCTTTTTTAGGTAAGCATTCATAACTGATCTTATGCATGCCTCTACAAATATCACTGCCTTTATCTGTTCGGGAGCTTCGACATCATCAATGTCTTTTAATCTTTTTGCTGTGAATGCCTGGTACATCTTTTTCATGCAGACATCTGTTATGTCTTCAGGATTCATCTTCATATTATCGAATTGATCTTTGTTGGCGTAGACATTGAACCATTTATCTTTCAGCTGCTTCTCGACCTGGTCTAGGTGTATGATATATACATCGCCATATTGCATCACTGCAGGTGAGATCTCCTTTGGCCCTGTCTCTAATGGTTCTACACCCTTGAATTTCCTCTCATTTGTCCTTACTGTGTAGACCTTTATCTTTTTTCCATACTTGTCTGTTGTCTCGAACTTTTCTTTGATCTTTCCAAGGATCTCTAGAGGTACGTCAGTTTCTTGTGCTGCTCTTGTGCGTGGGTTGTTCCATCCTCCGCTTGCTTCGACAACTTCGGGAGTTCTTATTTTTCTGCTAAAAATAGGGTTTTTCATGTAGAATAACCCTTGTGTTTCAAGCGCTGCTTCAAGGCCTCCAGGATATGCCCCTTCTATGTCAGCAACAGATTTCTTCTGGAGGTCTTTGAGTGATTGGACCTCTCCATGCTCTAAATGGCCTTGCTGCATAGCTCTATATACTAGATTTAAGGACTGCGTAGCTTTTATGAACAATTCTAGGCTGTCTTGTTCTTGAGGGGGATTTTCTGGTTGCATTCTTATCATTTGGCATTACTAATTTATAAATCTTTCGGTATGTAACCACTTCAAAGTTATTAACCACCTGAAACCCCAGAATCTGCGGTTTGTAGGCCGTAATGCGCAATCTTTAGCAAAAAACTTTTACGCATGAATTTTAAAAATCCCGGCGCAAAAGTGTTTTCGTGGATTTTGACGGGCTATACTGCCTTAATTCAAGGATATGTCTTTGATGATTTATATATCTTGTCGTTATTTTCAGAGAACTGTGAGCCAGTGTTACCATTTTTGTTACCGCAGCCGTTACCTTTTGGATATACTCTTTTTTGTCCTAACAATATTTCTTCTATCGCAACCTTATTGTTTGTATGGTAAAGACCAAGACTCTGATTGTCAGGATATCTCCGGAACAAGAGCAGATTTTGCATACTAAAGCAAGATCTGCAGGATTTGCTAAAATATCAGAGTATGTCCGCTTCAGTTTGTTTATGTCAATGCCATTAGAGGAGAAAATAAGCAAGATCTACGAGAAGGTATGCAAAAATGGATGAGGGATTTGAAATGCTCAGGGGGGAGAGAAGAAGTTTCTTCTGCCCAAATAAATTATGGAAAGAATTGCAAAACCAGACAAAGGACTGCATTTAAGTATCCAATTACATAAAAAAGGCATTAATAGAGAAGATGATAAGGGATGAGCCGGACAAAAAGGATTATTTTGAGTCCCTTCTATTCTATGAAACCCAGGAATAGAGGGGCATTACCCTCTTTTATGTTCAAAACGTGGGCCAAAATCAGGCGAACACAGGCGAGATATTTGTAGATAGT
>CAYNQH010000082.1:0-5464 GCA_964399255.1 uncultured Methanosarcinales archaeon
GCCTCTCTTTCATGTTTAGGAGCAATATGTCCATATCTTCAGGTGAAAGCTGTTTCTCAGGCTGGAGAAGTACCCTTGTACCTCCCTGGAGATCAAGGCCTTTTCTTATATTATTTGTCGGAGCATCATAAACGCTTAGGCCTATGTCTTCTACTCCTACTACTTTGGATATAGTCTTGTTTACGGTTATAATCCTCGTTATCGTCTTATTGACCGCTACCAAAGTACCGTTTACTGTCTTATTGACCTCGACTATCTCTTCTATAGTCCTATTCTCAAGCTCTGGAAGGATAGTGACCTCTACAAGAGGTCTTGTTGTAATTACATAGGATTTCTTGTTTGTGACTACCCTTATAGTCCTATTTGCCTCCAAAGAGCTGATGAAATCATAATAGTCTTCTAATGTTTTTATAGGCTTATTGCCCATCTGGGTTATTATCTCCCTGCTCATCGGCGTAGATGTCGGGCTCGGGCTTTGTATACCTGCAATGCTTGCAGAAGAATTCCTAAGGACCGCCCTTACAGCAACACCTTCAGCACCAGGGTTAGGGTGTATAGCTACAATTGCAAGTAGGACGAATACTATAAGGATTATTACCCTTACATTCTTTATCGTACTCTTTATCTTGCTCATTTTACGCCCTGTTCCCCTTTCTCAAGATGCCATCTCAATATCCCTGCGTTCTGTATCCAGGTATTGACTATGTCTATCAAAAGGCCTATGAGTAGGATTATCATGATCTGTTTCAGTACATCTGATTCTGCTATGAACAATGTCAGTAAGACCGCAACTAATGTAGTAACTGTCATGGTCATTCCGGTCTTTATCGCAGAATAGACCCCGTCAAGGACTGTGCCTTCTTTCCTTCTCAGCACTCTTGTTGACAATAAGATATCAGTGTCTACAGAATAACCTATAAGCATAAGGAATGCCGCTATGCTGGCAGTTGAAAGTTTCATCCCCAGGATGTTGAATACTGCCAGGGTTATGATTATATCAGAGACAGCTGCAAGTATCACTGCGATGCTTGGGATGCTGGTCTTATAATATAGGTATAAAGTGCCTGCAACTATCACTATCGATATTATGTCTGTTACTGAGGTCTTGCCGAAAAATATAAGGCCTGAAGCGACAAAGGTAGAGACTGCTGCAATAGCTTTTGTCTTGAAATCAGGGCCGAAGTAGAGGAATACTACAAGACCCATGAATAAGAATGCAAGAGATAGCGATCTTAAGGTCTCCTGGAAAAAGCTCCTCCCTAAAGAGGATCCGACGGAATTGACGCTATAATCATCCTCAGTTATCTGAGGATCAAAACCTTTTATGGCCTGGACAAGATTATCTATCTCTGAGCTTTCTGTTATGTCCGCTTCTACTATAGTGCCCATGATCTTGCCTGCCTGGCTTAGGGATCTTACTTCTATATCCCTTGAAGGGAATTTT
This sequence comes from uncultured Methanosarcinales archaeon, assembly GCA_964399255.1. Taxonomy (GTDB): domain Archaea; phylum Nanobdellota; class Nanobdellia; order Woesearchaeales; family CAYNQH01; genus CAYNQH01. The sequence goes on from CAYNQH010000082.1 coordinate 1,445, forward strand.
GAGCTTAACCCTTTTTGAAGGAAAGCAACATCAAATACATTATTAGGCAGGGTTACTGTAACTCCTCCTTTAAGGGATACTCCCTTATCGACAAAATCGCCTGTAGAATACATCTGGTATCCTATCTGTAAAATAGCAAGTATAAGCATGATCAAAGGTATGAGAAGAAGGATCTTATATTGGCTCTCGTAAATGCCTAACAGGCCTCCTAGGCCTCCTTTTGATGGCTTTTTATGGTGATGGACAGGTTCAGAAACTACTGCTTCTTTCTCCTCTGGCTGAACCCCCTTACCAAGCTCTCTGAGCCTTGCTTTTTCCCTTCTGAGACGTCTCTTCGACATATTTGATGAGAAATTGGGCTCATTTATAAAGGTTTTGTAGGTTTTGGATAGGTTTAAAAAGTAATCTTCCATCCAAGACCTATGAAATTGATACTTACAAGGCATGGGGAGACTGTTGAGAATGCTAACATGATCTGCCAGGGACAGACTCCGGGAAAGCTTTCTGAGAAAGGGATAGACCAGGCAAAGAAGCTTGCTCTGAGACTTAAGGATGAGAAGATAGATATAATATACACAAGCGACCTTGCAAGAGCTTTTGATACTGCAAAGGAAATCGCCAGATACCATCCAAAGATAGACCTTGTAAAGGACACCCGGATGCGTGAGAGATACTTTGCAGAGATGCAGGGGAAGAAAGCAAGAGACGATCTTGACTGGAACAATCTTCCTGAAGATGTTGAGACAGATGAGGACATGGTAAGGAGAGCTAAAGATATGCTTGACTGCACCTACTCTAAACATAAAGGTCAGACAGTGCTTTTCGTAGCGCATGGAGGTTTCAACATGGCCCTGCTGACAGTAATATATAATAAGCCTGTATCAGGGTTTAGATCGTTCAAAGGCATCAAGAACACATCAGTGTATATATTTGAAATCAAAGAAGATAATAGCCATGTAGTCCATCTTATGAACTGCGTGAAGCACTTGGAGTGATATAGTCTCAACTTACCAGGATATAATAGCCTACCAGTGAGTCTTTCATGAGAACCCCTTTCACAGTGACCTTTTCTCCTTCTTCTGGAAGATTTTTTGCGCTTACACCTATCTCGCCGGTATCATCCTTTACAGTATACCCTGAAAGCTTGCCGAACTTGACAACCTTCTCTGCTGTGCCTGTTACAATAACCTTCTTCCCGATGTATTCCTGGCTGCGCACATCAGATATGCTTTGCGAACATCCTACAAGTCCTACAACCAGCAAGAACAATAAGATAAATACCAAGATCTTTCTCATATCACCACCTAAGAAAGGAAGAAGGCAGACATATATAAAAAAGTTTCTGTCACTTCACCAAACTCTCATCAAAAACCTATAAGCCAGCCCTTACTTTTCAATTACTCCTGACAGCTCTTTTCTCAACTTTCAAGGAAGGCAGCCTTTCAATGTCCATCTCTGTGAATATCTTTATCCCCTTTTAATCATATGGACTATAAGATCAGGATATTGCCGATATTATCACAGGTTAAAGATATAAAGCCCTGCGGTAAATGAGTTCACTAATCAAAGCAGTATCCTTAACTTAATCAGCCTGTGCAGGCCTTGACCAACCCATAGAACAATGGAGCTGGTCTCTCAAGCCTTGACTTAAGTTCGGGATGGCTTTGTGTGGCTACAAAATACTTATGTTCAGGCAGCTCGATGAACTCTGCAAGCCTGCCGTCCTTGCTCGCCCCGGATATTATAAGTCCATTCTCTGTAAGTATCTTATGATATTCAGGATTTACCTCATACCTATGCCTATGCCTCTCATGCGCTACATCCGCACCATAAAGCTTATGCACTACAGTGCCTGGCTTTAGAACTGCCTCGCATGAACCTAGCCTCATAGTGCCTCCTTTTTTAGTGACAGATCTCTGTTCAGGCAGTATATCGATGACAGGATATCTTGTATCAGGGTCTATCTCTGTGCTGTTAGCCCCTTCCAGGCCGCAGACATTGCGCGCGAACTCTACTGTAGCGAGCTGCAGTCCAAGGCACAGCCCAAGGAAAGGAAGATTGTTCTCACGTGCATGCTTTAACGCCTGGATCTTGCCCTCTATCCCTCTAGAGCCAAAACCTCCTGGGATTATAAGGCCGTCAAATCCTTTAAGCAATTCAGATGCTGCCTTCCCTTTTTCTATCTCAGTAGTCTCTATCCATCTGATGTTTACCTTTGTCTTAAGATGAGCTCCTGCATGTACCAATGATTCCTGTATGCTTATGTAAGAGTCTGCAAGCTCAGTGTATTTCCCGCATATTGCGATGTTGATCTCTTTGAGAGGGTTCTTTATGTTGTCGACAAGCTCTTTCCACCTGACAAGATCCCTTCCTTGCTTGAGCTTAAGGCGCTTCTCGATGAACTCTCTCAATCCCTCGCTCTGGAATATAAGGGGCAGCTCGTAGACATATTTTAGGTCAGGATCGCTTATTATGCCTCCTTCCTGTTCTACACCGCAGAGCCAATGGATCTTCTTTTTTGTCTTATCTGTAAGGAGCTCTTTAGACCTTCCAACATATACATCAGGAAATATCCCTCTCTCACGCAGGAAGTAGGTGCTCTGCTGCAAGGGCTTTGTCTTCTGCTGGCCCTGCTCATCAATAACAGGTATAAGGCCTAGGTGAACAAACATTATATTGTCTCTCCCTACATCGACAGCCAGCCTTCTGACAGCCTCAAGGAACCAGAGGTTCTCTATATCCCCTACAGTACCTCCTATCTCAACTAGTAGTATGTCTGCTTTCTCATTCTTTGCTATGTCTTTCAGGCGCTGCTGTATCTCATCAGTAGCGTGTGGGATTATCTGGACAGTCTTGCCTAAGAAGTCCCCTCTTCTCTCTTTCTCTACCAATGCCTGGAATATCTTCCCGGATGTCAGGTTCCAGGAGAACTTGCAGTCTATGTTGAGAAAACGCTCATAGTGCCCGAAATCAAGGTCTACCTCTCCTCCATCATCCAGGACAAAGACTTCTCCATGCTCTATAGGATTCATTGTTCCTGGATCTACATTTAGGTATCCGTCACACTTGACCGGGACGACCTTATAATCATTGGATATAAGCCTTCCTATGCTTGCTGAAACAACACCTTTGCCGAGCCCTGAAAGGACTCCTCCTGTAACTACGATATATTTTGTCATCGATTCTCACCCCTTATGATCTTGAAGAAAAAATGATTTAGTGTTTTATGTGGGTGCATTATTGAGTAACTTAGGAGGTCATATTTAAGTTTTTCTTTGGTGGATAAGATATTTTCAAATGAGATATCACTAGTGAGGAAATAGGGTTATAAATATATTATAAACCCCTCATAAATAGATCAGAAAATAGATCAGAATAATGTTGAAATAATTCCGAAAACAACCTTGCTTCCGTCAAATGGAGGTATAGGTATCATATTGAAGAAGAATAAGAACATGTTAATCCTTCCTGTAAGGCCTATCAACGGGATATATTTCCGGTTTATCTTCAGAGTGTGGAGGTTCTTAAGGACCAATGTAGAGCCCAGCCATATGAGCAGATTTACTCCGGGCCCGGCAAAGGCTATCAATGCATTTTGGAGGGGGGTGGCAAGGGTCGGATAGCTTACATAAGCAGGTATGAAGAAGATGAATCCTACAAACTTGAGTATTACCCCAAGCATAAGGCCGCCATATGATGCATGGAAAACTGCATTGAATCCGAAAGCCATAGCCATGAACTTATGCCCGAACTCATGAAGGATGATCGCAGGAGCTGTCACCATGGCTGCAAACCCTAGATCGTCCCAGTTTATCCCTGATTTTCTATAAGAACGGCTGTAATGCTCTAAAGGGTCATAATCTATAGGCTTAGGCTTCCTGAATATATCCTTGAAAATGAACCCTACTATAAGGGTCATTATCACTATATCCACTATCTCCTGGAATGATATTATCATAGCATACAGGAAGAAGGCCTTATTTAAATTAGTTTTGCAGAAAACACCCAAAAACTTAAATA
>CAYNQH010000083.1:0-5430 GCA_964399255.1 uncultured Methanosarcinales archaeon
TTCACTATGTTTGATGCTGTCTCTGTCTGGGTATAGGTCTTCTTCGTGTCTGGCCTTTCATCCTGGACAACGAATCTCACTATGAAAAGGACACCTAAGATAAGAAGTATGACTATTATCGCAAGGCCCATCATCTCCTCCTGCCCTTTCCTGCCTTTGATCCTTGTGATCCTGCCGGGATTATATTTTCTCATGCTGCATTACCTTCTTAACCTATTTCTTAAGTTATTTCTTAAGTTATTTCTTAAGTTATTTCTTAAGTTATTTTTTTGCTAATTTATCAGTTTATTACCTTCTTAGTTTAGGATATTACCTTTTGTAAACATCTACTGTAAGCTTGCCGAAATAGTAGTCTCTTGAGGTGCTGTTGTAGAGAGCAACAGGCACTATTGTTGTTATCTTTGAATATGTCAGGAACTCTATGTTTGCAGCTTCTGTGTTTGCATCCCCTTTAGAAGAGTTAAGCCTTAAGGGGTTATCGTACAGTGTCCAGTTCCTTCCAGGATAAGGGTACACTACCTCAACAAAAAGCCTGCTGTTCCTGAAGACCTGGGAATAATATTCCATAGCTTCATCATTAAGAGGGGGCTGTGTAAGGAACTCTATCATCGCCTCCATCTTCATTATGTCAAAGCAGTTATCAGATATTATGTTCTCGCTGCTGCACTGGACCTCAGGCAGGAAAGATATCTCCTGGGCCACCTGTATAGCCTGCAATGTCTGCTCCTCCCCTATCTGCTCCTGTATAGTGGCTGATTTTATCTTGGTCCAGAATACTATGCCTAAAGCTACGAGCAGTATAAATATGAAGATTATGCCTATGCTCTCTCCCATCTTCATCTGGGACTTCTTCTTCATCCGGTTTATCTTCTTACCTTTCATCTACCTTTCATCTATTTTTATGTATATCTCATCTATCATGTCTAGTATATCATAGGGCAGGAATATCTTAAGGTTCCATAATTGCTGTCCTGCAGCGTGGATTCTATCATAGGGATGTTCTGCTGTGAGATATCCATATTATCAAAATCCGATGCTGGACCCGGTGCTCTATCCATTGAATCTACAGCACTCCTATAAAATGTCTCGCAGTCTGCAAGGTTGAGGTCGGCAAGCCTCTTTGTCCTTTTCTTGTAGACCTGGGAGATATATGAGAATCTTTCCAATGCCTTCCTGACAGAGCATTCATAGTTGTCTATCCTGTCAGAGAACATGGCTCCGAAAAGGGTTGAATCGTCATAATATACAGTGGATCCTACCAGGTCAAAATAATCGTCTGTCGCGTTCTTCTCATAGAACTCTATAACCTTATTCTCAGGGTCGATCCATAATGCAGTCAGGTCTCTTGGTTCTGTCCTTGAGATCTTTCTTATCACAAGATCAATGTTAGGTATCTCTGAAGGGGTGGGCCTGAAGGATTCCAGGAATATCAGCCTGACCTTATAGTTGTTCATATCTGTTATCTTTGCAAGCCCCGAGTTTACTTCTATCATATCCTTCTCTATCAACGCAGGGAATTTATTCTCTACATCCTGTATAAGCTGTTTCCTCAGGTTCAAAGGATCTCCGGAAGTTAGGTCTGTATCAGAATATATGAATATATACCTGACTCCAGGCGTGGTAAAATAGAGAAAATTTGATACCCTGAAAGGTGCATCCCACTGCTGTGTCCATGTGATCAGCTGATTGCCTTCAAGCCTGTCAGGAGAGAACACTATCTTGTCTATAAAGTTCCTTCTTGGTATCTCATATTCAGTGCCGACCCTGTATCCTGCGCAGTCTATCTCAAGATGCAGTCTTGGGATATCAATCACATTAGTCGTCCCTATGCTGACCTTAGCTCCTGTCATGATAGTGTCTACCTTGCCCATTATCTCTGCTGCGATAGAGGCTTCAGAAGCCCTCTTCTGCGTAGTTATAAGGGATATGAAGAATACAAGGATTATCGCCCCTACGATAAGGATGAATATCCAGTTGAACTGGACCTCTATCTGGGCTTTTTTTTGGGTCATCCTTTGCGGTTTCTCTTCTATGTTTATATATTGAATGTGTTCGGATCTCCTGTAGTGCCTTCTACTATCTGTATCTGTGCCTTGTCTCCAAGACCTTTCATCCTTACTTTTATCTCGCCGTTCCTTATAGGCTCGCATCCGAAGTGATTGCCTTGATCGGTTATAACAGAGATAGGCCCTACATCCACAGTCTCCTGTGTCCTGTTCCTAAGGGATATGAACACGCTCTCAGGTATGCCGTTAGAAAGGGCGTTTGATATTATAGGCCTTGCAGCTGCGTTAGGTATGCAGACCATAACTCCGGTCTTGCATGCTTCGTCTGCAAAGCATACCTCATCATACTCAGCAGGCAGCTTATAAGTATAAACCCTGACAGTATCATAATCTGTAGCTATAGCTCTTATGTCATTCTTGATCTGCTCCTGGAATTTCAGGAAAATGACCTGTGTCGCCCGATCCTTGAAGGCTATAACCTGAGAGTATCCGTATATCATGATCATGGCTATCACTACCAGAGCAAGGGCATAGGTAAAGACCCTTCCGGCTTCCATAGCTCTTTTATTCTTACGCCTCATCTGCCTCATTTTCTGTCCTCCACACCCATGTCCACCAAGACTTGGGCTACATCCTCCTTTGATACAAGCTTGTTCTTCTCAAGGTCCAGCATGACATCAGCAACATCCTGCTTGGTTATCTTGCCTGTCTTGAGAAGGCTTGAAAGCACGACCTTGAAGACATTGATGCTTACCTTCTCAGTCTCTGAAAGCTTCATGAACTGCTTGACAAGCTCGTCCTTGCTGGTCTTCTCTTCGCCTCCAGTGAATCTTGAAAGGTCTTCAAAGACATCCTTTGCAGGCTTGCCTCCCTTCTTCTCCTCTTTCATGACTTCAGACAGCTTGTCGAACACGCTCTCTCTCAGGTCTGCTTCGCCTCCTCTTCCTTTAGGCTTCTCTCCTGAGATATCAGCGATCTCGTCAAAGACCTTGTCTGCTTCTGATTTTGCCTTCTTGCCTTTAGCTGTGCCTGCTAATTCTTTTAAATCTTTCTTTTCTTTCAGCGCTTCTTTTATGACTGCTTCGCCTATAGTCCTCTTCACTGGCTTTTTAATATTTTCCTTTTTAGCCAGCGTTACAGGCCCTCTTGGCCCTCTTGGAACTGCTTTCGCCCTTGTTTTCTCTTCTTCTGCTTTTAGCTTGACTATCTGCGAAAGCCTGTCAAACTCTTCCTTGCCAGACTCTTCGTTTTTATTCAGTATGTCCCCTAACTTATCGAACTCATCTTTCTCTTTAGATCCTATCTTTACACCGGTTACGTCAGCTAGCTGCACGAATTCCTCTTCTGCCTCACCTTCAACCTCTACCTTTACCTCTTTGCCCTTAGGCTTCTTTGCGATATCAGCGATCTTTCCTGATCCCTGCTTCTTTGCTGCATCATGAAGCTTCTCGAGATCAACATAATCTCCGTCTTTTACCCCTTCAAGCTCTACCTTGACAGTACTTGAGCCTGTCTTATCTCCTCCTTTTACAGCCTTCTCTCCTTCATCTGCCTCTGAAGAATCCTTTGTTGCTGCAGGCCCGAATACATCAAAGATCTTGCTCCTCTTCTGTGCCATCTCCTTTGATTTCTTCTCATAAGTCTTTCTCTGCTCTTCTTCTCTTCTCTTCTTCATCTCCTCGAAAAGGTTCCTGCGAGGCTGGACAGGTCTTCTTGGCATGGCAGCCATAGGTGCTGTCCTCTGGGCTTGTGCTGGAGCTTCTACCTTTATCTCCTGCTTGTTTATGAGATAGATGCTCCCTCCAAGTGACATGATAAAACCAAATATGAACAGTATCAGAGGTATTATCGATTTTGGGTATGATGTCTCATCAAGAGGGTCTGTTCCTTTTGATATCTCAAGGCCGTCCTTGAACCCGTCGCCGTCAGTATCAGGAATGGTAGGGTTTGTCTTGAGGTCGAATTCCTGCTTGTTCGTAAGGCCATCTGAGTCCTTATCTTTCGCAGCATCGCTAGGATCTAGCTTGTTAAGTCCATACCGGTCCTCCCAATCATCGGTCATGCCGTCGCCGTCAGTATCTTTCGGTCCTAGCTCTTCTCTGGGATTCTTATTCCTGTTATATTCATCTACATTCTTCATTCCGTCATCATCAGGGTCTTCATTGCTATCATCCCTTGCAGGATCCAGCTTATATCCGCGCTCCCACTTGTCGTCCATCCCGTCCTGATCCTCGTCAGAAGGCTTGCTTGCAGCATCTTTAGGGTCTTTTGAGGATGAATGGACCTCTCCTCCGTCTGCGATACCATCAGAGTCAGTATCATACTCTGCAGGATCAGTATTATAGTTATATTCATCTACAGCTCTTAGGCCGTCATTGTCATTATCAGAATCTACGCTGCAGTCTCCTCCGCAATGGGTGGCTTCCCAGGCATCATCTATCATATCATTATCCGCATCATTAGGTGTGCTTTCAGGGTCAAGTATCCCTGTTCCGGAAGTCCTTTCTCCTCCGTCCAATATCCCGTCACCATCGCTGTCTGGGTTATTAGGGTCTGCTGAGTTTGTGAACTCTTCCAGATTAAGCAGCCCGTCGCCGTCAGCATCAGCTGTAGCGTCTGCAGGGTTATTCGGGTCAAGGCCGTTCTCCCTCTCCCACCCGTCAGTCATGCCATCATTATCCGAATCCCTGATCTCAACAAGGCATCGCTTTGTCTCTTCATCGCACCTGTTTGATTTGCAGTCAGAGTTCACTATGCAGGACATGTTGAATCCGCAGCCAGGGCATGAACCTCCGCAGTCAATATCAGTCTCTGTCTCGTTCTCCTCCAATAGCTGGTTCTTGCAATGGTCGCTTATCGAGCTCTCGCACCTTCCCGGACCTGTGAATCCAGGAAGCTTAGAGCAGAATCCGGACTCGCAGTCCATATCTATATAGCAGTTCTTGCCGTCTGCACAAGGAGGGCACTGGCCTCCGCAGTCAACATCAGTCTCAGTAGCGAGAAGGTCGAAAGCCCCATTCTCGCACTTATTTATAGCCGGAAGAGTAATGTTAGAAGGTATGCCTGAGAAGTTTATGGATACAGGGCCGCTTGAGCTCTTATCTCCCTCCTTGCCTGCATTATTTATGGCAAGCGCAGTCCAATAATAATTGCCTCCATCTGTGAGGTTAAGGTTCTTGGCAGTGACCTGCTCTTTTCCTGAAGCTGATACAGATTCCCAACCCTGGGTGCTGTTCCAGCCTTCCAGAGGCCAGGGAGCTATGCCTACTGCATATTTATACCCTGCAATCCCTGATTGAGGATCAGAAGCATTGAATACTGCGATAAGCTTGTTGGTGTATACAGAATAGTTGTCATGTATTATGTTCACCTCAGATGGAGGGCTCAGGTCTATAGTGAACACTAATGTCTGGGTTACACGGCC
>CAYNQH010000084.1:0-4956 GCA_964399255.1 uncultured Methanosarcinales archaeon
GATACTTGATTTATGCCTGCAGATAGACCCTAATGATCGTAACTGCGCTCTTATTAAGTTCATGGAGATAATCTAGAAAGGAGGCTATCTCAGATGAGCGGCAAAGACGACCTTGAGAGGATTGTGCGAAGGGAGATCTACGGGAAACCTCACTTTGCTGAGAAGGACTTCCTTGATGTCCATGGCAGGAAACTGATTATGGCTCAGAACCAGGAAGACGGACTTTGGGCTTTTTATTCTCTTGATGGGTCTGACAGGTGGTTCGGCGGGCCTCACTTTTCAATAAAAGAGGTAGTTGAGGTCAATGAGGTAAAATATGTGCTTGCTCAGCATCAGAAAGAAGGTCCTTGGGCAGTCTATTCAGCCAACGGCTCTACCGACCAGTTCAATGGCGAGCATTACAAGGTTGACAAGTTCTATGAGATTGATAGGGTCTTGTACTTGCTTGCTAAAAACAAGGAAGATACCAGGTGGGCCCTTTATACCATAAGGGGGGATAGTGCATGCTTCAGGGGCAATTTTAAGAAGATAAATAACATATTGCATGTTGATGATAAGACCTTGCTTCATGTTACCCTGGATACTGAGTTATACCTAGACGCTTTAGTCTCAATGGACGGGAGAGACCATTGGTTTGGCGGGCCAGCTAGAGATATCTTTACTAAAGATAATGGGACTAATACTACCTTTAATGGGCATAGGATCATAAGAAAACAAGACCCTCTTTCCGGGCCTCATGAAGGAACAGGATGGTATGAAATTGATGGTAAGGAGATTACTGTGCCAGATACTAAAAAAGGCGTTTTCAGGTCTATAATAAATATAGATGGAGTAGACCATTTTGAATACTGGAACACAGATAAAAGACCTACTTCTATGGAGCTTAGGGATCAGGAAGGCAATCTAGTAGAGGGCCCTTTTGGTTACCCTCATGGTCCTCAGGCAAGCCTCTTGAAGATAGGGGAGGAGTATGTTTGCTCTAAGAGCGAAAATGATAGATGCACAGTTATTGATGTAAAAGGAGAAATAATAAAAGAGTTTTGTGGCAGATCTAGGGGTTTTAGGGAGCTCAGGGTTAAGGACAAGGCTATTGGGGAGTGGAGGCTTGGTGACAGAAAAGCTACGCGAATCCTCTCACCAGATGGGGATGTTGATTTTTACCTATCCTGGTTATTCAAGGTGGATGGCATTCTTGAAACAAGCGGTAAAGGTTACATAGTTGCTTTGAGTAAGACCCAAGATGAGCTTGATATAGACTCAGGGATTTTATTCAAGGATTGGGATGGCGAGATTAAAAAAGCAGAAAACTCCTCCATTGAAGGAGTTTCTATAAAAGATTTCATAAGAAATCTTTGCCAATTTGATTATGATGATAAGGTTATTGATGATTGTCAGTTAGCCTTGTTAGTTGAGGATAAGATAAATAACGAGAGGTATACTGTTATAGACCCTTTTTTAGGCAAGAGTCGTTTTGGCAGCCCTCATTTTGAAATTGGAGAGCTAGTTGAGATAGAAGGCCTTGCACTACTAAAAGTTAGGAACCGTGAAGGAGAAGGATGGGAGTTCTATTCAGAAGATGGGACGAAAGGCTTTTTCGGAGGCCCTCACTACGACCTCGCTCATTTCTTGAACGTGGGCTCTCATAATTTCCTCCTTGCGAAGAAGGAAGAGGATTCTCCCTGGGATATTTTTGCTCTAGATGGTAGTTCAGGCGTATTCGGAGGCCCTCATTTCGCAATCAAAGATGTGCTAAGGATAGGCAAGGAAGATTACCTGCTGGCTCAGCATGAAGAAGGAGGATTATGGAATGTCTATTCTTTTGAAGGAAGAAATGATTGGTTCGGCAGTTTTGACAGTGTAGACGAGGTTGTCGATATCAAGGGGCATAAGTTTTTGAAGGCCACCCCTGAAAAGGGTTTCTTGACCCCTAGGCTTTACTCTTTTAATGGGGAATTCGGAGGAGACTTTGCAGAAATTAAAGGTATTATAAGGATAGATGATAGGGATTATCTGGTTGGCCAGAGAGATGATAACGATGTTGAGAAGGTATTTTCATTAAGCGGTGATGAGGTGGACCTGTCTGACAGGGGGATAGACCCCTCACTGCTTGTTGCTTTTTTTAATATCGGAGAAAATTACTATCTATCAAATCATGAAGGCAGGGTATTCACGGCTGACGGCCTTAAACCTATTTATGGTGCCTATACTTTCACTCCAGGACATAAGGGGGGCCATATGAAAGTGGGAAAAGAGATTTTTTTCATGCTGAGCAAAGGGCCTGGAGAAGGGGTTTCACTAGTCTCACCAGACGGGCGTGATGACTGGTTTGGAGGGCCGTTCTCAGAAGTGCATAGGGGCTATTTCGAGTACCAGGGCAAACTATTGGCTCGTGTCTCTCCTCTCGATGCCCCTGACATGAAATGTTATAAGACTATTGAGGGCAAGTTATGTTTTGGAGGGTATCACCCTGCCGACGCGTTCATGGGGATAATCCCATTTAACGAGGAGCACTACCTTGCATGCCATAGGCTGGGGCCTACTGCCTCATCAGAGATTCCAAGCCTGGAAGGCAAGGAAAAAAAGCTCTTGGAATTCTTCAGCTTTGACGGAGTCAGATTCCAGGGAGATAAGAAACTTCCATTTTTCATAAACCAAAAGAAAGAGCATTATGAGGAATACAATAAGATAACCGGTTGGCTAAATGATAAAGGGGGGCTCTTTGCAATCGATTCTTCGGTTGTCTTGACTCTCTTTAAGACCAAGCTCCTTAATAAGAGCGAGGAGCTATTCGGGGTAGATTACACCCAGCTTTTAGACTCTCTAAAACCTATCTTCAAGATGCAGCTTGATGAGGATAGGTACCTATTTGACTATTGGTTGGAGCTTACTGATATCCTCAAGGAGCTTGAGGACGGCAAGGTAAATCTTAAAACCTCGGTAGATCTGGCAATTAAAAGCTCTAAGAATGAGCTGAAAAAATCAGATAGCCGGGACAGGGATCCTTCTCAGACAGACCTCCTGAAAGTCCTTAGATACCAGCTGGCTCGCCATGTTAAGGAGAGGAACAACCCCTTGGAGGTTTTAGAATGCTCAAAAAGGCATGTTGAGGGGTTTTTCATAAAGAAGAGGATGAATGCAGGTTCGATAAAGACAGCTTTCCTTGCAGACAGGATAGACCATGATTACGAAGTGGTCCTGCTAGAGGTAGACCCTAAAAATAAGGGGTATGCCCACTATCATGCCCTTTACCCAAACCTGAGCGAAAAAGCACTCTTAGCTAAAATAATTGATGAGGAATTTTCTGCTGCTAAGATTCACTATAAGGTGAAAGACCCTAAGTATATAGCCCATATAGAGCATCCTATAAAAGGGGAGTGTGACGGAGAGGTCAGGTATTTCATCCCGGTTAGGAAATATGAAAAAACCCTTGAGGAGGTGCTGTCCCAAGAAAAGGTGGATATCAAAAGCTGTATGAAATACCTCTACCAGCTTTCTTACGCTCTTTTTAACTGCCATGATGTAGGGATTGTACATAAAGACCTTAAGCCAGACAATATAGGGATAACAGAGTATGATGAAATACTCCTGTCAGACTTCGGCTGTATAAGCCAGTTCTCCTTAACAGCAGAAGGATGCAGATACCAGCATCCTTTGGACCTGATGCCTCCAGAGATGGCGTATAGTTCTAAATATGCTCTAACTCCAAAGACTGCTCCTGATCATGAGGGACAGGTGATGCCGGAAATAGACTTTGAGGGTTCAGATTGTTTAGAGGATATAGAGATTGATCTGGATATGCCTCCTGCACAGGAAAAGGCTGAGGAGGATGCGCAAGAATCAATAACCCTTGCTAGCGAGACCTCTCAGTCTAATCCTAGAAAGGAGAGGGGGCTTTCTTCTTATGACTTTGCCACAGAACTTTTCAGAGTTATGGAAGATGCTGTAGACGAGGAACATATGAGCAGGTTGATTAAGCAGGTAGTTGAAAGGTCTTTTGAAGACTTGCTACAAGATCATGATAATACAGAGAGTAAAGAAAAATTGTATGACTCCCAATTCACGCCTGAGGCTAATGCCTGGGCAGTTGGATGCATATTCTACAGGATGCTGACCGGAGAGCGTCTGTTCAAGAGACCAGAGGTACGTGCGGATATAGGCACTGATGAGTGGCATGTTCAGAATGAGGAGGTGTATCAGCAGATAAGGAGTTTTGGTGAGAAAAGGCAGGGTGTGCTTGATGAGGTTGCTGCTATTAATGTTGATGCTGCTAGGATTCTTGACCTGTGCCTGCAGATGGAGCCTAAGGATCGTGTTGGCTCTTTGAGGAAATGCATGGAGATAATCGAGGAAGGAGGCTATCTAAGATGAGCGAAGGGGAGTTACTGGCTTATGGAATAGCTTTTTTATCCTTAGCGCCTCTGCATGCACCAAAGAATTTGTTGCTATGATGCCCCTCTTTAGCGCTGGCTCGTTCTTATTATAATTATAATCTTTCCCGAATTTGTCTGTCAGCCTGCCTCCTGCCTCTTTTAGTATGACTTCAGCGGCGGCGATGTCCCATTCTGAGTTCTTCTTGCGTAGGTAGATATAGCTGTCTGCTTTGCCCTCTGCAACAAGGCAGACCCTGAGTGAAGTGCTGCCTAACCTTAAGCTTTTCTTATGCATACCCTTTATCTTCCTCTCTTCAGAGGCCTTATTGAATATATGCCTTGAAATGACTGTTATAGAATCTTTTAGCCTGGCTCTATCGCTTACTCTTATTCTCTTGCCGTTGAGATGAGCCCCCTTTGAATATGAGGCAGAATACATCTTCTTTACTATTGGTGCAAGGACTACTCCCGCTACTGGTTTGTTGTCCTTAAGGAATGCAACGCATATGGCGAATTCTCCGTTCTTCTCAATGAAGTCAAGCGTACCGTCAATAGGGTCTATCAGCCATACCCTCTTCCCTCTGCG
>CAYNQH010000084.1:4966-5403 GCA_964399255.1 uncultured Methanosarcinales archaeon
GGGCTCTCTTCCCCTTTTATGATATCTTTTGGGAAATGCTTCCTTATTATCTCTCTAATGACCCTCTCAGATTCTGTGTCTGCAGCAGTGAAGACCTCTTTTTTCCATTTATACTTGATGTCCAGCTTTTTTTTATAATACTCTCTAATAACTCTCTCTGCTTTTCTTGCTGCGAGCTTCGCAATCTTAAGTTCTTTCTCAAAAATATTTACCACCTAGTATCTTAATCCTGTAGTGGATCCTATCATATCATATATCCTACTGTTCAATGAGAAGAGGTACATCAGCACAGGGATCTGCTCTTTCTGGATGCTTGTTTTAAGGTTTAATATCTCGCTGTTTATCGCTTTATGCATCTTCCTTATCTCATCTACCCTCTCAAGGTTGTTGTCATAATAGAACTCGTAATAGAACTGGAACATATCCCTGATCTTCTT
>CAYNQH010000085.1:0-5393 GCA_964399255.1 uncultured Methanosarcinales archaeon
AGCACTCCCTGACCCTGTTGTTGCACCATCATCTGCTGTGCCTGGCTCATCATCATTCCCCTCATCATCTGGATCTGAGGCATCCTCCCCCCCATCCGGCACATTAGTATCAGGTTCAGGTTCAGGGATCTGACTTGCACAGCTCTTGGTCATGGTGTAATATGTCTGGTAATGGCCGTAGAACAGCTTTGCACAGACCCCATTCTTGCCGTGTTTCCTTGCGTTCTCTATGACCTTATCCGCATTACTGTTCGCCTCAAGCAGGAAAAGGCTGCTGTTAAAGGTAAGGCATCCTTCCATATCCCCGCATTGAGCATCGCAATTGCAGAAGCTCTCTGTCGAGGTGAAAACTATCGAAAAGTCATCTTCCTGACTGTCCTGATTGCTCTGGGCTGCAGCTAATGATGATAGATTAACGATCAAGAGCAATGAAATTATCACTAAACCATATTTTTTCAATAGTCTACCCCCTTGAGGGACAGAAAGAACTAAATTATTATATAAATCTTTCTAAAAACTACTTAAAAGTAGCAAGTTTCATCTCTTTTTGGTGATACTGGCTAGTATAGCCTCTCTACCCTTCCAATCCAGAGCAGATTCCAATACATCGATTATATTGTCTACAGGTATTATCTTTATGCTTTTTAGCTTCTCTGGTGATACAACTATATCCTGGAGGTTTGAATTCGGGACGATCACATTCTTAAGGCCTGCCTCTATCGCAGCCTCAACCTTAGCTGAAACACCCCCTATAGGCAGGACTTCCCCCCTAACAGAAAGGCTTCCTGTCATTGCTGTATCCTGCTTTACAGGAACTTCCTTCAGTGCGGAGATTATAGAGGTGGCCACAGCTATACTTGCTGAGTCTCCCTCTACCCCTTCATAGGTCTGTAAGAACTGAACATAGATATCATACTGCTGTATGTCCTCTCCAAAATATCTCTTTATTATTGCAGAGACATTTTTGACCGCCTCTTTTGCGATCTCACCCAGCTTTCCTGTAGCGATTATCTCTTTTTCCTTGCCTCCAGGAGTCACCTGACTCTCGATAGGAAGTATTATCCCTGAGTATATCGCAGTCTCTCCTCCCATGACTGCAAGCCCATTGACCCTCCCCACCTTATTTCCTGAAGTGATTATTACTTCATATTCTTTTCTTCTCTCGATTATCTGGTCGGCAAGCTGTTTTTCCAGTGTCCTTGCTATCTTCTTCGCGCCTTCAATATGCTCTGGCTCTACAAGCTTCGCGCCTTTCTTCTTTGCAAGGTCGCCTGCAGCCCTTATAAGCCCTCCAAGCTCCCTAAGCCTTAATGTAAGGTGTTCCTTCCTATTTGCTCTTTTTTTGGCTTCCTGTATCACTGCCAGGACACCATCCCTTGAGAAATGAGGGATCTTCCCATCTTTATTGACCTCTTGAGCGACAAACAAGGCTATCTTCTCCCTGTTCTCCTTTGAATCTTTTATGGTCTCCTTCATATAGACCTCATATCCATATCCTCTTATCCTTGAACGTAGAGCAGGATGCATGTGCTTGAGCGTCTCAAGGTTTCCTGCAGCTACAAGTATGAATGTGCATGGCACTGGCTCTGTCCTGACCATAGCTCCTGCGCTCCTTTCGCTCTGCCCTGTTATCGCATATCTTCCTTCCTGGAGAGATGTCAGAAGCTCCTGCTGGGTTGCAGGCTGCAGAGTGGCTATCTCATCAATGAAAAGGACGCCATTATGGGCCTTATGGATCATGCCTGCAACAACCCTTTCATGTGCAGGAGTGCCTAATCCCCCAGACTGGAAAGGATCATGAAGGACATCACCAAGAAGAGCTCCTGCATGCGCTCCTGTAGCGTCAAGGAAAGGTACCTGTTTCTTGTTGAAGTTGTCTACTATCACTTTTGGTATCTCTACCTTGACATTGCCCATCCTCTTGCCTAGATTGAGGAAAAGCATGAATCCTACTATGAATACCATCCCGGTTATCATCGAAGCAGCATAGATGACATCAGAGAAAGCGCCTGTCTTCCAGAAATAATATGGTAGCAAGGTGACTGCGATCGCTATTATGACCATTATAACAGTCTGGTTCTTGAACGAGGTCATAGACTGCATCTTCGCCTTCATCATAAGCTCTCTTCCTTTTCCTGCAGGCATAGACCTTATCAAAGGCTGGTTCTCATCATTAGGATTCGGAAATGCAAGCACATCGACCAGCTTCTCTTTTGGAAGCAGTTCTGCAAGAGCAAGACCTAGCATTGACTTGCCTGTTCCGGGCTCGCCTATCAGAAGGACATGTCTCCTCTGCAAAGAAGCTTGTTTTACCACATCGACAGCATCATCCTGGCCGACTACCTGATCTATTATCTTCTGGGAGATCTTAAGTTCAGCAGTCGATTCAAAGTTGAGCTCGTCATATCTCTTCTTAGCTGCAGCCTCAGGAGCTGCCTTAGCACCCCTCTTCTTAGCAACTATCTTATTAGTATCTATCTTATTAGCATCCCTCTTAGATCCTGATCTAGACCCTTCCTGGATGTTCTTTTTTTTAGCCCAAACAGGACCCTCTTTTTTAGAACTCTTCTTATTATCCTTATTGTTCTTTCTCTCCATTAACCATTAATGTATTAGAAGGTTATTTAAAAAGGTTGTGGTAGATGCTAACACTTCACATCTTGTATCTTTTCCTTGCAGGTCTTGTTGTTTTCAAGCACCACTACCTGGCCGCACTGTGTATCCATGTCTAAGGTCTCATAATCTGCCCTGACTATGACCCTCCATTCGTTGCTCAACAAAGGTGCAGTATCCCTCACAGTGATAGTATGATAGTTCCGATAGCTGAAGTTCTGATGCTGGTCAAGCATATTCTTATAGCATTCCATAGCTTTCTGCTCAGCAGCTTTCTGAGAAGAGCTCTTGATTAAAGAGCATGCGCTCAACATTATGCAGAACAAAAATACCAATATGATCATCCGTTTCATTTTATATTCCTCTCTTTACTCATGTTAAATCAGTTTTATAGCTAACATTTAGGTATATTATCCAAGACAACCTGGTTCTCATAGCAGTACAGGAGGCTCCCGTCCTGCATTATACCCGGAGTTATCCTTATCTCATCTGCCCTGCCCTGATAGCTGACAGCATCTACAACAGTATTCTTCCTATACACTGTCTTGGTAGTCTCGCCCTCTTGAAGACCTGAGCTTCCCTTGACTATAACATGAAGATTTACAAAATCGATATTAGCAGAATTTTTTGCAGCTATAGTGATCATGTTCCCTGTCTGACATACCCCATCCTCAGGGATATACAGCTCTGCATTAACCCTGCAGCCCATACCTCCGACAGCATAGCCAGTTACCTCAGTGATCCCTGTCTGGGTGCATGCAGTAAGCATAGATATCAATGACAAGACCGATAGAATAAACAGTATCATATCTCCTCTCTTCATGCTCTTTAATTCTTGATTTGATTATTTAAATCTTTCGCTTTAAAAAGCCGGAGACTATCCGAAAAAATAGCGATAAATCTTTTTAAGATCTGAACTTCCCATCCCAAAATGAAACAGAAGACATTGTTCAGGATAGCACTGATATGCTCTTTGGCAGGAATATTTATCCTGATGATATTCGCAGACAACATCAAGATAGAAGAGTCGCAGATAAATGAGCTTGACCAGAAAGGAACTGACGAAGAGGTCATAGTTAAAGGCACTATCTCAAAGATAACAGAGAAAGAAGGTCTTACCATCATCGAGATAACAAAAAAGGAAACCCTGCCTATAATCATATTTGATAATCTTGCCATTGGAGATATAGCCGGCCTGTCAGCAGGAGATTACATAGAAGTAAGAGGGAAAGTCCAAGAGTTCATGGAAGAGAAAGAAGTTATAGGCGATAGCATAAGAAAGATATAGGAACAGATGAGAGAACATAGCAATAAATAACATAGCAATAACAAAGAATATGTCCCCCACCCCTCCAACACTAATCCTTAAAGATCTGCTTTTCTCATGCAATCTTCATAAGATAATATCCTATTTCCCTCAAGATTATCTTAAAGATTATCTTAAAGAGTCTTTCAAAATCACTTTAAAGAGTCTTTTCAATATTACATTCAAGAGTCTCTTCAAGAACTTCCTCAAGAGAAGACTCTATCTCTTGCCTTATATCTTGGTTGTTCTTGTAGAATATAGGTGCTGCCGAGAGATAAGTATACCCTAATGCAGGAAATATTGCGCCTAGAGTAAGGAAAAACAGGTCCTGGGGGACTGCTCTCTTGATGTATTGTGACATAGTAGGATGGCTGCCTGTGAAAGGGTTATTCTCCTGGTACTTACCTTTCAGCCCTTTCTCTGAAAATTCTGGCGTGTTTACAAGCCTTATCAAAGGCACTGTAGATGCATGATCGATCGCTTTTCCGACAGCCATTGCTAAGAATCCAGAGACATGATATAATGGCTCGCCTGAATATTGGGATGTTACCCCATTGAATGCATTGAACGCAATCACCGCATGAGCAGCCCTTACCCACACAGATTGGTAATGCCCAGCTATCTTACCTAAAAATCCTTGTTCCAAAATCATCCACCAACCTTACCTATTTCTCTTCAGGTATATAATATTTCCCTTTATTGTCTACTTTTAAGTAATCAAAAAATAAACCTGCCTATAAACAAAGATAATGGAAAGTTTTAAATATGTATAATATAATACCTATTAAAATAGCTTATAATATGACTTAAATTATACATAATTTATAGAAAATCAATAATTTTTACAAGGGTTATAGAGAGAAAATGGTAAAACTTCAGTATGACTCGAACAAGCAGTATAAGCTGACTCTCCCAAAAGCTTTGGTCGAAGCTAAAGGCTGGAGCAAAGGAGATCCCATCCTGATATCTTTAGATGATAAAGGCAATATAGTGCTAAAAAGGAGGACGTAAGAATGAACAAGAAACTGACAGACTTTGAGGAGACCAAGGACCTGGTCATCCAGTACCACAGAGAAGTTAGGCATAAGCCTTTGAAGTTCAAGGTGAAAGAAGATTCAAACATGGCATTGCATGATTTTTTATGATCATCAGCCGGATAAGAAACATATAACCAACTCAGAGGGTATCACCAGAGAAGACTAGGTGATGCTGCGATACAGGAAGAGACAGAATGAGATACCTCACAGGAGCAATACTCAAAAAGAGACCAAGAAAAAAGGATTCGCATAAAGGAGACTTCGGAAGAGTCTTAGTTGTTGCAGGTAGTGAAGACTATCCTGGAGCGGCCATGTTGGCTGCTGGGGCGGCAATTTCGGTGCTTAGGAGCGGGGCAGACCTGGTTACAGTAGCTGCCCCCTCTAAGGTCTCCTGGGTGATAAACACATACAGGCCCGACATAATCACAAAGAAGATA
>CAYNQH010000086.1:0-5364 GCA_964399255.1 uncultured Methanosarcinales archaeon
GAGACAGGGACCATAGAGAGTATAGGGTCTCATTTTGTAGATGATGGCGCTCTTTCATATCATATAAGAGGTTTTGATAATGTCAAGCTATCATTATCTGATGATAGGCTATCTATTTCTGCCCCTAAATACTGGAACGGAAAGGAGAAAGGAAAGATTGTTGCATGCGACGAGTATGGAGAATGCGTGGAAGCCCAGCTTAAGATAAGGTTCAGGCCTGTTAACTATCCGCCAAGGCTGAAGAGATATTTCAGTGCAGTATCCCATCAGGGACTTCCGGCGATAATAAAAAATGTCTCAAAGCATTTCACTGATCCTGATGGGGATAAGATGTACTATGTCATTGATGGCTTCTCACTGATAACTCCTGTCTTATCTGATGATATATTGATGTTTGCGCCTCCTGACCCTAGATGGAATGGGATGGAGAAAGGTTATATCCGTGCATGTGACCAGCATAATGAATGTGTGATGACAGATATCACGGTAAGGTTCAAGAAGATAAATGAGGATCCGGAAGCTAAGGGTATAATAATGTACTCTGCAAAAGAAGGCGAGTTCCTTGAAGGATTCATCGATGTATACGATCCTGACAGCAGTATGCTCCAGTGCTATCTTACCTCTGACGGAGGCCTTAAAGGGGTCATAGTGACACCTGACTGCATAATAAGCTCAGGATCGCCTATGGGGTATGATACTTCAGGGGCCTATCTGCTCTCTGTCATAATAAGCGATGAGGAAGTAGGGGTAGAGAGGACTTTTAAAATAAATATAGCAGACTATAACACCCCGCCTGAGATAAAAGGGATAAGGATAGACAATTCCTATGAGGGAGAGATATTCTCTGCTGATATAGAAGGAGAAGATGCTGACGGAGACAGCCTTGAATGCTATATTATATCAAGCACTATCCCTATGAGGATAGAGGGATGCAGGCTTAGCTCTGAGAGCCCCCTCCAGCCAGGTATTGAAGGCAGGCAGATAGTCTCAGTAGGTATAACTGACGGTAAGGAAGATGATACCTATACTTTCGAATTTGAGATATCAAAGCCTGAAACCCTTTAGAGCTGCCATAAGAAATAATCTATAATTATAGCCTAATCTTCTGCTGTAACACTGACCTTAAGCTTCTCTGAGAACTCCTTGTAGGTCATCTTCTCATCAAGGAACCTGTTTATATCAGAGATCTTTGCGCTTACATCTATAGACGATCCTTCATCATATACATTCTGGACAGTGACAGTGTATCCTTCATCATAGATCCCTGCAGCTGTTCCGAAGATATAGAACCATGATTCAGTAAGATATGTTGGTGTTGCGTCACTCTCTATAGGGAAGACCACTATGACCTCCTTTCCGTCTGATCTAGCTTCAGTATAAAGGCCGGAGTCCATGAGTATGGTGACCAGGTCTATGTGCTTCTGCTTGAGGTCAGGGCCAGAGCATGACTTGATTATCAATGCGAGGACTATAAGGACAGCGACTATCCCTACTATGAAAGGGGTGTTTATCTTCTTCTCTTCTTTGGTCTCTTTCTTATGCTTGCTCATATTATCTCCATCCCATCCCTCTTCCGCCGCCATTTGCAAAATCTAGGCAGTCATCATCAAGGACCCTGCTTGCATCCTCGCAGTCCCTTGCTTTTGTGCTTACTACAGCGACCTTCTTTGCCTTAAGCGCGAAGGCACCTACAGACTTGCCGTATATCTTCTCTGCAACCTCGCCTGCAAGAGGCACATACTTTACATATTCTATGCCGTTCTCTATTATCACGAAAGCCTTCAGAGGCTCGCCAGCAAGCTTGTCATAGATGCCTTTCTTCTTCATGTCTTCGATCTCATCTATTCCTTTCTTGATAGCCTCAAGCTTCTTCATCGCATTATCATAGTTCTCCTGCTGCTGCTCTTCTTCTGATTTTTCCTCTTCTCCGCCGAAAAGGCCTTTTATCTTGTCTGACCACCAGCTGTTTGTCTCCTTGTCAAGATCCTCATTGAATGCTTTCTGCTCAGTCCTTATCTTCTCAAGCTCAAGCATGTATGCTGCTTTCTTTGTCTTGTCTGTCTCTTTCTCCACCTTGCTTTCAAGGTTCATCTCTTCCTGCATGAGCTTGCTCTTCAGATTGCTTAGCTCGTCAAGCACTGTCATGAGCTTCTTCTCAGGAGGGTCATCCTTTATAGAATCAAGGATGTTCTCCACGCTCTCTTTTGTCTCTTCAGCAGTCTCTTTGATATCCTTTATCTTGTCAAGAGCCTCTTCTGCAGTCATGCCTTCTTTCTCTTCTTTTGCAGGTTCCTCTTTCTTCTCAGGTTCAGAGGTCTTTGTATCAGGCTCCTTAGCAGTTTCAGCAGCATTATCTTTTGACGTGGTTGTCTTGGTCTCTTCTTTGGCAGGCTCTTTAACAGGCTCTTCTTTAGGGACTTCCTCTTTAGGCTCTGCCTTTGCTGCAGGCTTTACAGGTTCAGCTTCCTTTTCAGTCTCGGCAGCTTCTTTTCCTGTTCCTGTCTTTGAGGTATCCTCTTTAGGATCTTCAGCAGGCTTTTCTTCGTCTTCTTGGACAGCCTCTTTCTCTGATGAGGTCATGACCCTGCAGCTCATGGTTATGCTGTCAAATACATATCCAGCGCCGCATAAAGGCTTGCCGTCAGCGCCTTTATGATCATAAGCTACTTTTGTCCTGCATTCTATCTCATTGGTCATGCTTAGGCCTACGCATTTGTCAGGATCTCCTGATTTTGTAGCGACGCCCTCATAGCATTCCTCTTTTGTGTAGCTCATCATGCCGCCTTCAATCTTGTTGCAGTAGGAGGTCTCTTCCTCTTTTTCAGCTATCCTTAGGTAGCATTTGTCTCTTGGGGGGTTTGAGTATTCGAATCCTTTGCCTTCTATCTTCGCGCAGGTATCCTCATCAGAGCCTTGGACAGCAGCCCACTGGTTGCAGTGGTCTACGTTCTTGTCGCTGCCCGCGTACTTGCAGAAGAAAGATGCTGCGCCCCAGAAGCTGCAGCCGGATATAATTATGACTAAGGATAACAATGAGAAAATCAGAATCTTTTCAATCCCCCTTTTCATATCAATCTTGATGTAGAAGCAGGTTATTTATAAACTTTATGGGGAAACTATCTTCCTATATTCTTCCTGTACCTTTCAAGGTCTTCAACATTCTCAAAAAGGACCTTCACTTCCTTGATGTTCCTCTCGCACTCTGATACCTTCGCATCCCGGCAGACAGGGGGTCTGTGGTCATAGATCATGCACTTGCCTTGCTTTAGGTTCATGCACTTTGCAGGGTATACCACCAGCCATTCATCCTCATTGTCTATATATACAGAGATCCCCTCATGGTAAAGATACCATTTTATGTCCTCAAAATCTGCCTTTGACCTTGGTTTTGGTATGTATACCGCAATCCTCCTGCAGCAGTCTCCTTTGCATTCGTTGCATGTTATCATTATAGCCTTACCTGTATTATATATTAAGATCAAATAAAAAATAAAATTTATCTCTTCTTCTTGAAAAGCCTGTAGACAAGCCAGATCAGGCCTGCACCTACCGCCCAGGGCAGCACTCCAAAGACGAAGAATAACAGCCCGTTGAAGCTTCCTACCAATGTCTTCACAAGGTCAGACAGCTTTGCCAGCTCAACCCCTATGAATGCAGGCTGCTCTTCATTTATTGTCAGGCTTACTGTGGAATAATCTACCTTGTTGTCTATGTTCTTTATCCTGTCTTCAAGATACTTCACTCTCTTCTCCTGGTCGAAGATCCTGTCGTTGAGGTTGATCTTGTCGTCTACCTTAGTAGCCTCAGAATACATAGATACATACCTCGCAAGCCTCTCCTTCTCTGCTGCAAGCTCTATATTAAGGTCGGTATATGTTCCTGTTATGTCTGTAGCGCTCTCGCTGAAGTACTGGACTTCACCGATAGTCTTCAACTGTGAGATTATATAATCATACTTCTGGGTGTCTACCTTTATCCTGTAACTGCCTGAGAAATAGGATTCCTTTTCTTCACCTAGCTTCCGCACATCCTCATTCAGCAGGAAAGAACCTGATGATGCAAGTATAGCCTTCAGGTTCGATTCAGATTCCTTGAACTTGCCTCTCTCCACCTCTGTCGTGAGCGAGGAGGATTTCATTATCTTCCTTTCTTCTACCTCTGGGGCGAAGCCACTGCTGCCAGGCATCACACCTCTGTATGCATAATCCCCATCGGATGAGGATTCTGCCATGTCATACATGGCCCCTGCAGACTTGTAGTTATATGTCTGGCTTGATTCTGTAATAGAGCTGCTGAACAGCATAACTGCCAGCAAAACAGCTAATATTCCCACGATGAGCCAGTTATCTTTTATCTTTTTCCATTGATCTTTCAATGTCATCTTGACACCTCTTTTTAATCTAATAACCTGATTCAGAAGGATATTATGCCAGGGATATAAATAGCTTTTGAAAGGTTTAAGATTATCCTCAGAATTTCTTAAGCTCTAGCATTATCCATGATGATGCTATAAGTGCTGCAGATGCTGCGCCTATGACCATCGCGACAGCTACAGAAAGGTAGCCAAATCCTAAAGTGAAGACGAAAAGATAGGCAAGAGGTATAGCTACTACGAAAAGCCTTACAAGGTTGATTATCAGGCCGGGAAGCCCAAGGCCCATGCCCTGCATAGCCCTGCTCACTATCATGCCGCGTATAGTGTCATCGACTAAAAATGCCTCGAGTATTGCTATGCGTCCGTAATAACCCGAATTATTGCACTTGCTGCAGCCCTTGCCTCTTAAGAACTTGGCCTTAAGCTCCTTTTTAAATTTGTCCCTGTCTATCCCGAGCCTGTCGAGTATAGACTGAGGGGCGTCATACTCCTCTTTGCAGTTTTGACACATCTTTCTGCAGAGCCTCTGGGCTCCGACCATTACCAGGCTCGATGCCACCAGAAACGGTTCGACACCCATATCGACAAGCCTGGTTATCGCGCCGGCCGCGTCGTTTGTGTGCAAGGTGCTCAAGACTATCTCACCCGTCAAAGACGCCTTTATGGCGATATCGGCGGTCTCGGCGTCTCTTATCTCGCCGACCATTATTATATCGGGGCTCTGGCGCAGTATAGACCTCAAGCCGCTTGCGAAAGTCAGGCCTATGTCGGCCCTGGCCTGTATCTGAGTTATGCCCTCGACCTGATATTCGACGGGATCCTCTATTGTTATTATATTCCTGTCTATGGTATTAAGCTGATTTATAACCGAATAGAGAGTCGTCGATTTTCCCGAGCCCGTTGGACCGGTTATCAATATCATGCCGAAAGGCTTTTTTACAGCCTCCCAGAAGACATCAAGCGGCCCGGAGAGAAACCCCAGCTATTCG
>CAYNQH010000087.1:0-1167 GCA_964399255.1 uncultured Methanosarcinales archaeon
TCGCATTATGAAATCCACCTCTAGCCCCCTCCCAGGACATAATGTTAAATCATTGGCTGGCTACTTGTTAATAAATTTATCTGTTTTAATCTTATATGGCAATTTACCTCTGCGAACTATTTACTGGAAAACAGAAATATATTTAAGAGAATATTGCCATATAGGCTTAATGTCAAAAAGGCCTCTGTTCAACAGCAATTTCGAGTATTATTCTGTATTGCAACTAACCCGGGACGCAACACCCAAAGAGATCGACTCAAGATGGAGATCATGGTGCAAGCTCATACATCCAGACAAGCACAATGATGACAAGGATGCAAATGATTTCCTTAAGATAGTGAACGAAGCTCATAGCGTGCTTATAGACCCTGATATGAGACAGCTGTATGACCGTTTCCTCAGCGAGCACCCTCTTATGACAGGCCCGAAAAATGAAGAAGGAAATAATGGCAGGAAGAAAGCTTATGAGAGATACCAAGATTACAGGATAGTGTTCCCTGCTTCGCTCTGGGACCATCTGGAGAGAAAGACCTGCTATGAAGAGTTCAAGGATCCGCGAAAGTTCATCGACGGAGATACTATCCAACTTTTCGGCCAGGAAAAGTATGGCTATTTCAACCTTTTCATGGGGATAAGGGTCTCTGAATCCCCTGAAAAACACGACAAAGCCGCAAAAAAGATTCTTGCTGCCCACGATGAGTTTGTAATGATCCCCTGCTTTGTAAGGGAAAGAGGAGTGATGAAACCTGATCTTGACAACATGATAAGGGCGTATAAAGAAGACACTACCCAGAGGTCACTCAACTCAGTGTTCCTGCTTGAAGAGAAGACAGTCGTATACAGGATATATCCTGGAGAACATTATAAACCAAAAAAAGCAGATGTAGAACGTCCTGGAAAGATACTCAGCGTAAATTTCAATCCTAACTTCAATAGATGGAGATTCAGCATGGCTGCAACAATCGGCAAGGAATATGACCTTTATTTCAGGGAAACAGGATAGTCACCTTTAAAAACAAAAGACTATTTCTAAGGGCCATGAGGCCAAAAAAGAGGCAGAAGTCAGAAGAGAAGAAGATTGCATTTGACAGGGTAAAAAAACTGTTCATTGAAGCGGAAGAGGCATTCGATGAAGACCGGGCCCTAGCTGACAGGTATGTCCATCTT
>CAYNQH010000087.1:1177-5352 GCA_964399255.1 uncultured Methanosarcinales archaeon
GTCATCACTGAAAAAGAGATTCTGCAAGCATTGTTACAGCTACCTTAAGCCTGGTGTGACTGCCAGGGTGAGGGTCAAGAAGAAGATAACATACTACTGTATGGTGTGCAAGAGATTTATGAGATTCCCCTTAAAATAGGCCTGTAAGGCCTCAAAACGGCAAAGGAATAAATTGCTACCGAAAAGTTTATATATAACATTACTTGTCTAAAGTAGATACTTTATAGATATTTAAGTTGATTTTTTAGAAGGAATCTAAAAGGAAGGGGGTCCTAAATTGTTTGGGGGTAGAAGAAGAGATAACGCCAGAACATTCAGCGAGTTAAATGTAATGCTGAGGAATTCTTTCGCAGCTATAAAGCAGGATATGACTGAGCTTAAGAGCGCGCAAGGCAGGCAGATTTCCGGAACTTTCGAGCTCAAGAAGGAGATGGAGAATCTAAAGGAAGAATTCGTGACCAAAGATAAGTTCAATATCCTTAAGATAAAGATAGGAGAGCTCAACGATAATTTCAAGAAGATCTGGGATCTGGAAAAAGAGATCAAGTCTCTGGATGACAAGTCAGTTTCTAAAGTATATTTCGAAAGCAGCATAAGCGAATCAGCAAGCCAGCTAAGCCAGCTTAAAGATAAGATGAAGATGCTGGAGGAGGATTATTCTTCAAAGTCTACTGTCAAAGACCTTGTTGTAGATGTCAATGACCGGCTTGGACGCCTGCAGAACGAGATCGATGCCAGTGCCGGATCCCTAAGGGAGAGGATGGACAAGAAAGAGCAGAGGATCATACATGAGATCGACAAGGTAAGGAGCATAAAAGAGACCATCACACAGGGAGAGCTGCAGAAGAGCAATGAGAAGATAAACAGAAGGATCGACGATGTAAAGTATATCATAGAGAAGCTTAAGCAGAAGGTAGATGATGATGTCACAGAAGACCAGGTAGAGAAGCTGATCAATGATGTCAATAAGGAGTTCGACAGGGTAAAGAAGAACGTAAGCCTTGTCCAGCAGGATGTGACTACAAGGTTCACCCAGGACCAGGCTTCTTCCCTTGTGCAGAACCTAAACAAGGAATTCTCAGATGTAAGGAAGAGCATATCGGCCAACCAGGAGAGCATAAATAGAAGGCTTACTGAGAAGAAAGCTGAATCAATAGTGAGCAATATAGACTCAAGGATAGGCAAGATAAAAGAGAACATACTGAAGGTAGAGAATGTTCTTAAGGTAAAGGTTGATGATTATCAGGTAGAGAAGCTCATAAACGACATAAACAAGGAGTTCGACGCGATAAAGAAGGAAGTCTCAAACGTAAGGGAAGAGATGAAGCTCAAGTCCAGCAAGGACGAGGCAAGCTCCCTTTCAAAGAAGATAGATGCAAGGGTCGCATCGATCAACAATGAGCTCGCCAAGGCTGAAGCGAAGATAAAGGAAAGGGTCACAGAGAAACAGATAGAATCCCTTGTCAACGATATAAACAAGGAGCTTGACAGCATCAAGACAGGGATGAACAGGAACAGGGAAAGCCTCAAGGACAAGGTCTCAACAGAGCAGATGAACATCGCTGTCGCAGGCATGAGCAAGCAGCTCCTCGGCCTTAAGAACCAGATAGCAGACACTAAAGAAAGCCTTAAGGATAAGGTAACAGAGAAACAGATCGCAAGGCTGATAGAAGATGTCAACAAGGAGCTTGATGGAGTAAGGGCCAACATCTCACTTAATTCTGAAGCTATAAAAGGCAAGGCAGCAGAGAAACAGATGCTCGCTCTTGTCGATGATGTGAACAAGGAGCTTGCAGGATTCAGGTCTCAGATAAGAAGAAGCCAGGAAAGGCTTAACACCGGGCTGAAGGAAGGGCTGAAGGACAAGATCACAGAGAAGCAGATCACCAGCCTGATCGATGATATAAACAAAGAGCTTGACGGTATCAGGAAGAGCATAGTCAAGAACAGTGAAGGACTCAAGGACAAGGTCAATGAGAGGCAGATCACCCGGCTTGTTGAAGACCTCAACAAGGAGATGGAAGGTGTAAGGTCAGGGATAGCCAAGAACACTGAATCTCTTAAGGACAAGGTCACAGAGAAACAGATAGGCCTGGTCATAGAAGACCTTAACAAGGAGCTAGGCACCATAAGGAAAGAGATATCGACCAGCTCTCAGGCGATAAAGCAGAAAGTATCTATAACAGACATCGACAAGATAAGCAGCAGGCTTGATGCAAAGCATAACAATGTACTTTCAAACCTCAAGAAGATCGAAGAGAGATCAAAAGAGAACGTGACAAAAGCGCAGATAGGCGCGCTTATAGATGATATCAACAAGGAGTTTGAGGATGTAAAGAAAGAGCTCAAGGAGATAAAAGATATCAGGAAAGAGCTAAAGGACCTGAGCTCTTCATCTGTTAAGAAAGAGCAGTTCGAGAAGAAAGTCAGCGAGATGAACAAGAGCAACGAGTTCCTTAAGAAGGAGATAGTAGACATAAGAAACAGGTATGCTAAAGATTCTGAGATAAGGAGGATAGACAAGGAGATCGCTTATCTCGAGAAGAATTACATGACCAAAGACATGTTCATAGATGAAAAAGACTACCTTGACAAGAAGTTCTCAAAGATAGACACAAGGCTTGACAAGAAAGTCAGGAACACTGTCAAGGCAGAGAAAAAAGTGGACAATAAGGTCAACGGCAAGATGGCAAAGAGACCGGATCAAGAAGACCAGTCAAAGCCAAAAAAGCCCGGAAGGTTCTTCTATTCACTTGCTAACTTCCTGATAGTATGCTCATTCCTGCTGATAATAGCAAGCATCATATTCTTCTTTGTAGGACAGGCCATGATAATGGACAATCTTGCTGTTGGGGCAGTGATATGCTTCGCAGTAGGCATAGTCATGAGGATCATAGTTGTCCTAAGCAAAGGCGCTGAATAAGCCTTTCCTATTCTATTTTATCCTATTGCCGGCGAATGATTTAAATAGTAGTTTTGCATATTTTTCTTACAGCACTTAATATAAAGATATAACCCTAATGAGGTGGCCTATGCATAAGAAGTTCTTACATAAGATACCTTTGCTTTTTGCACTTACTATCCTTTCATTGATCATGGTATACTGGATAAATTCTGCGCCTTCTCTTACAGGATCAGCAACATATGACAACATAAATCATAGTGCAGATGAAGAGATAGACAGAGGGAACTGCAGCATCCAAGATGATCTGACTACAGACAGCCGATGCCCGGATAAGCCAGATATCAAAGATACAAGATCTAAGGATTCTGACCGTTGATACCTTATTTCTAGAAAATTATGACAAAATTTAAATAGTCCTGTTAATCCGATTAACAAATGGAGAGCAGTTTCCTAAAAGAGGGAGTCATATTCACATTTTCTACTAAACAGCTCTGCCGCAGCGACAAGGTAAGGTTTCACTATTCTCTGAAAGGCCGCAACGGCAACCCAGGCATACTGAAGGAGACTGAAGGGAAGCATATGGGCAGCGCAGTCATACTCATACCTAAACAATATGAAGAAAGGGTTGAGAGATTCATGAATCAATGGAACCTCCCTTTTGAGAAACAAGGGATAATACTGAAAGAATGAGAAGGGATGAAGAGAACCAGAAGATGGAGTGGAATCCTGATACTTACAGGTTTGAGAAGGTAAAAGAAGTTCCCTTGACCCAAAAGATCATCGAAGTAGAGAAAGATAAGAGACAGAAGGAGCTGGGAGATTACAGCCAAGACATCCCCCTGAAAAGGAAGGATGCAGACAGAGGGAAACCATATGGGGTGGCTGCCTTGATAATCCTTTTATCAGCAGTCTCAGCATTGTTTATCCTGCCTTCTATCCTAGACCCTAACCAGGATGTAGCAATAACCCATGTAGGCCTTATCGACAGGCCCATTACAAAAGGCATTAACATATACGATGCAGCCCTAAAGCTGGAAGAAGGGCCTATAGAAGAGATAAAGGTAGATGATGCAGACATAAGGCGTATAGAGAAGATAAAGATAAAGAACCTTGCTCTTCAAGGGAAGAACAAAGACTTTGTCCAGGCTTATTCTATAGACCCTTCAGAAGCTGAGTTTAGATCAGCAAAAGTCAAGGTAGAAGCAAAAGGCAAGGATCTTTTCAAATGCGTTGAGTGGGATAATAAAGCCCAGGAATGCACTGGAAGATG
>CAYNQH010000088.1:0-5352 GCA_964399255.1 uncultured Methanosarcinales archaeon
CCCCTTCATATCATGATGATAGCCGGGATAGTTTATTAATCTTTTGTCGGAATAATCTTTAACGCACTTTTGATATTTCTAAAACAATGCATTTTCGATACCAACGCAGAGCTCGTCCTGCCGGGCGATGTCCTAGTAAAAATCGGAGATTTTTAGCATCCTGAAAATCCTTGATTTTCATGACTTACGGGTTGGCCGGTAGGGCAAAGCCAAAAAGGCTTTTACCGTCGAGCCGCCTCATTGGTGGCGTTTTCGATAGTTTCTTGCAAATAAAACGCATTATAAGATCCCAATCTAAAACCCAATCTAAAACCCAATCTAAAACCCAATCTAAAACCCTAAACTATTTAAATAAGCCCTTCTCAACGTCCCCTTATGGAATTGCCGAAAAAATACGATCCAAAGGTAGAAGAACCAAGATGGCAGAAGTTCTGGGAAGAGAACAACATATACAAATTCGACCCTGATGACAGCAAGAGAGAGGTTTACAGTGTAGACACACCTCCTCCGACAATCTCAGGAAAGATGCATATGGGCCATGCCTTCAGCTATTCCCAGCAGGATTTCGTTATAAGGTTCCAGAGGATGCTAGGAAAGAATGTTTTCTATCCTTTCGGTACAGACAATAATGGCGTAGCTACTGAACGTCTCATAGAGCAGATGAAGAAAGTGGTCGCAAGGAACATGAAGCGTGAAGACTTCGTCAAGCTCTGTCTCGAGACTGTACACAAAGAGCTCATCCCGAGGTATGTAAACGACATGAAGAGCATCGCATTGAGCTGCGACTGGGACATCTTCTATGACACGATAGACGAGCACAGCCAGAGGATATCACAGAGATCATTCATAGAACTATATGAGCAAGGAAGAGAATACAGGAAAGATGCGCCATCTATGTGGTGCCCTGAATGCCAGACAGGCATCTCACAGGTAGAATGCCAGGACAAAGAGATGGATTCCTTCTTCAATGATATCATATTCAAGGTAGGAGACGAAAATCTAACTATCGCAACGACAAGGCCGGAGCTCCTGCCAGCATGCGTAGCAGTGTTCTATCATCCGGATGATACAAGATACCAAAAGTTTAAGGGCAAGAAGGCCAAAGTCCCTCTTTTCAACTTTGAGGTGCCTATCATGCCTGACGAACGTGCAAACCCGGAGAAAGGCACAGGCATAGTGATGTGCTGCACATTCGGCGACCAGACTGATATGGAATGGCAGAAAGCCCATGATCTACCTATAAAGATAGCTATCACGACTGACGGCAGGATGACCGAGATAGCAGGCAAGTATGCTGGGATGAAGACAGGCGCTGCAAGGAAGATGATGATCGATGACATGAAGGAACAGGAACTTCTTACAGGGCAGAAGCCTATAAAGCATGCTGTTAACACCCATGAGAGATGCGGCACAGAAGTCGAGTACATAAAATCAAAGCAGTGGTTCATAAAATATCTGGATCTCAAGGAAGATATGCTTAAGTGGGGCGCAGAGCTCAACTGGTTCCCTCAGCATATGAAGGTCCGTTATGACAACTGGGTCAACGGCCTGCAGTGGGACTGGCTTATATCAAGACAAAGGTTCTTCGGCATCCCTTTCCCTGTATGGTACTGCAAGGAATGCGAAGAGATAATACTGGCAGACAAAGAAAATCTCCCTGTCGACCCATTGAAGGACAGGCCTCCTGTTGATAAGTGCCCTAAGTGCGGCTC
This sequence comes from uncultured Methanosarcinales archaeon, assembly GCA_964399255.1. Taxonomy (GTDB): domain Archaea; phylum Nanobdellota; class Nanobdellia; order Woesearchaeales; family CAYNQH01; genus CAYNQH01. The sequence continues at coordinate 1,713 of CAYNQH010000088.1, forward strand.
CACAGATTTAGAGCCTGAGAAAGACATCCTTGATACCTGGGCAACATCTTCACTCAGTCCAAGGCTCGCAATCGAGCTCTTCAAGGACAAGCCAATATTCAAGAAACTCTATCCTATGAGCCTAAGGCCTCAGGCTCACGACATAATAACATTCTGGCTTTTCAACACAGTAGTCAAGTCAAATTTCCACTGGAAGCAGAATCCCTGGGCAGACGTTATGATAGCAGGGCATGCACAGGATCCTCACAGGCAGAAGATGTCCAAATCAAAAGGGAATGTAGTAGAGCCTCAGAAAGTGGTCGAACAGTTCTCTGCTGATGCATTAAGGTTCTGGGCTGCAGGCTCTAAGCTAGGAGATGACCTGCCTTACCAGGAGAAGGATGTCGCTACAGGAGAGAAGATGGTGACAAAGCTTTGGAATGCGTCAAAATTCTCTATAATGAACCTGGAAGATTTCGATGTGAAAGCAAAGCCAAAGCTAGAGGTAATAGACAGGTGGATACTTACAAAGCTTAATAAGATAATAAAGGTGGCTACAGAAAGCTTCAGCATATATGAATATTCAAAGACAAAGGCAGAGACAGAGAAGTTCTTCTGGCAGGTCCTATGCGACAATTACCTAGAGATAATCAAGGACAGGATCTACAATCCAGATCAGTATAAAGAAAAAAGGACTGCTGCACAATATGCATTATACCATTCCCTTCTCGGAGTCATAAAGATGATGGCTCCTATAATGCCGCATATAACCGAAGCTGTCTATCAGTTATACTTTGCAGATAAAGAGAAATGCAAGAGCGTGCACATCTCAAGATGGCCTGAATATGATGAGAGCCTTGTTGATGAAGAGGCAGAAAAGGCTGGGGATATAGCTGTTGAGATCATCTCTTTGGTCAGGAAAGCAAAGTCAGATAATAAGATGTCCCTGAAAGAAGAGATTGCAGGGCTCACAGTAAGATGCAACGAAGAAGAGAAAAAGCTTGTAGGATCAGTCATGGATGACATAAAGGCAACTACCAAGGCAAGGGAAATAACCTTTGGAGAGGACGCTGACCTTGAAGTTGGCAGGACCGGCCTAAAGCTCGGAATTCAGCTTCGCTAGGCCTAAACAATCAAAAAATTTATATATCTAGCTTATAATTCTTATATTTTCGCGGGTTTTTAAAGGGGAAGATTACAGGGATAACATAATATTAAACAAGAGCAAAGGCTGTATTTTAGGGAGGTAGATTTTAATGAAAGGTAAACCAGAATTACCAGAAGAGAAACATCTAGAACAAGAGATAAAAGATATGGGCCATGATGCTGAAATGCATCAGCTTTTGGCAAAGCAATACCTAAAAAGTTCTGAAGAGCTTGCTCATGAGCTGATTGATATTTTTGGCATCAATCCTATGCAGCTAAGGTATGTAGAGAAACAGGTCAATCTTATGGGGAAGGACATTGCAACTAAGGTTCTGAGAGGGCCAAAAGATGAAGTGTTCATAAGCCCTTATTTTAGTGGTGCATATTTAATATCACAAGAGGTAAAGGAATATATGCTAAAGCATAAAGGAAAATCACTAACTTCAGATATAACAAGCAGTTCCATAAGAGCTATTGAGGATGATCAAAACATAATATTCCAGACCTATCTTGAAGGAAGGGTCATCATCCCTATAGTGACTCAGGATTTTTATAGGAATATGGAAATCAGGAAATCAGAAGAATCCCAAAAAGAGGATGTTTTATGGGAGATACCTTCTCTGCCTGTAAAAGTTTCAGGGGAATATAGCTCAACTTTATCAGAATCTTTCGAAGAGGAAGAGATGCCTCCATCGCTTGATGATAAGGCGATAAGCACAGCTATAAAGATAGGATCAACCCTTTTCGGAGCTTATAACTTTAGCATGGAAGCAGAGGTAAGGCAGGAGCTAAGAAGAACAAGCCTTACAGAGGAAGCGCTTTCAGGATTCCTTCTTTATTTCATAGAAGACAAGAAGCCAGTGCCTGAAGGATTCTTCGTATTAGACGATCCTATAATGCAGCAGACCTACTTTGTAGAAGGAGATATAGCTGATTATCTCCTCAAAAATTTTGGAGGAGAAGAGGATATCATAAAATTAGACCCTCTGATGCTCAGGGACAACCCGAACATCCATGTAGAAGAGATCTACAGGGGTAGGATAGCCATAGCAAAGCTCGAGAAAGTGTTCTCAGGCAAGAACCTGCAGAGCGTCGGGGCTAACGAGGTCTTCTCTGACTATAGGAACAGGCCTAAGAGCAGCCATGATGGAGAGCATGCTCTGGAAAAGCTAACGAAATAAGAAGATAGTTCAAATCTTTTTTATCTTAGGTCCGTGTGGAGTGTCCTCCACAACATAACCTTTTTCTTTTAATTTATCTCTTATATTATCAGAAGTCTTCCAGTCCTTTTCTGCACGAGCCTTCTGCCTCTCATCAGCAAGCTGCTGGATCTCTGCAGGAACCTCTATCTTCTCCTCTTCCCATCCTTCCATGCCGAGACCAAGGACTTCGTCGAATTTGAGCAACAGGGAATATTTCTCTTTCCCACCAAGCTTGTCATCCTTTATCACTGCCCATACTGCTGCCAATGCTTTAGGGGTATTAAGGTCGTCATTGATCGATTCAGTAAACTCCTTGAGGTGGTTGTTCTCTCCAGCTTTGCTATTCTGATCGTTCTTGATATCTATAACCTTAGCCTTAATGCTTTCAAGGCTGTTCTTTGCACTTTCCATCGAATCCCAGCTGAACTTGAGCTGCTGCCTGTAGTTTGCTGTAAGGCATAGGTATCTATATACAAGAGGGTCGTAGCCTTTGTCTATCAAGGTCTGCAGCCTCAAGAAGTTATCCCCAGACTTTGCCATCTTATCTCCTGATTCTATGACAAGGAACTCGTTATGCATCCAGTAGTTGACCCATTTCTTTCCTGTAGCGCCTTCTGACTGTGCGATCTCATTGGTGTGATGCACAGGTATATGGTCTATGCCTCCACAGTGGATATCGAAATGTTCTCCAAGATATTTCATAGACATAGCAGAGCACTCGATATGCCATCCAGGGTAGCCTATACCCCATGGGCTCTCCCATTTCATCTCCTGGTCCTGAAACTTTGACTTTGTGAACCATAATACAAAGTCATGAGGGTTTTTCTTGTTCTCATCGACCTCTACCCTTGCTCCAGCCTGCTGCTCTTCAAGGTTGAGCCGGGCCATCTTGCCGTAATCTGCAAACTTGCTGACATCAAAATAGACATTGCCTCCTGCCTGATAGGTCAAGCCTTTTTTCTCAAGGCGCTTGACAAGCTCTATCATCTCGTTGATATGGTCTGTTGCCTTAGACCATACATCAGGCTCGATGATGTTAAGCCTATTTATGTCTTCCTTGAATGACTTTGTATAGAAATCTGCTACCTCCCAGACAGTCTTGCCTTCTCTCTTTGCTCCCTTGAGCATCTTATCCTCTCCCTCATCTGAATCAGAGGTGAGATGGCCGACATCAGTGATGTTTATCACATGATTAACCTTGAAATTGTTGAAGAGAAAAGCCCTCTTCAATATGTCTACAAAGACATAAGCCCTGAGGTTCCCTATATGGGCATAATGATAGACTGTAGGGCCGCAGCTATAGATACCTACCT
>CAYNQH010000089.1:0-5349 GCA_964399255.1 uncultured Methanosarcinales archaeon
TCCAGAGCCGTCGCTGACCTCTATCTGTGGCTGGCCGCCTACATCTTCTACAAGCTTGTAGACTCCTGGCATTGCTGGCGAGTCCTTTGATGTGCCCATAGATGTTCCTACTCCAAACAGATCTATCTGAGCGCCATTCGCGAGCATCTCTTCTATCCTGTACTCATCAAGGTCGTCGCTTGCTACGATCAATGCTTTTTTCATCCCTGCCTTATCAAGCGCTTCTCTGACTTTCTTGCTAAGGTCGCATAGGTCTCCTGAGTCAAGCCTTACACCTTTGAGCTGTTTGCCCATCGGCTCAAGAACTTCTCTTGCAGCCTGTATAGCATTCTTCACGCCGTTCATCGTGCCATAAGTATCTATCAGCAGCAATGCATTGTCCGGGAAGGACTGGCAGTATGCCTTGAATGCCTCAAGTTCTGTGTCGAATGACATCGTGAATGCATGCGCTGCAGTGCCTATAGGCTTCATGCCAAAGTACATAGCTGCCGCAACATTGGAAGTTCCTACGCAGCCTGCCATGTATGACGCCCTTGCTGCTTTCAATGCTGCGCTTTCGCTATGATCTCTCCTTAGAGAGAAGTCTGCAACCCCTCTTCCCTGCGCTGACTCTACTATCCTTGCAGCCTTTGAAGCTATCATAGTCTGGAAGTTCACCTGGTTGAGAAGGTAAGTTTCCACCATCTGCGCCTGCGCACGCTTGGCAGTTATCCTTATGACCGGCTCTTCTGGAAAGACTGCAGTGCCTTCAGGCATGGCATATACTTCTCCTTCAAATCTCATATCTTTAAGATAATCAAGATAATCATTGCTGAACATCCTTAAGCTTCTCAGATATTCTACTGATTCATCATCAAACCTAAAGTTCTCAAGATAGTGGAGCGCCTGTTCAAGCCCGCCGAAGATATAGTAACCCCTCTTATCATTATTCCTGAAAAATAGGTCAAAGGTGACTACCTCATCAGCTTTGCCTTGGTCAAAATATGCCTGGCCCATAGTCAGCTGATATAGGTCAGTGCATAAGGCCATCTTTTCTTCATATATGAACTGTGCAGGGTATTTTTTGTCCTCCATCTTCTTTGCCTCCAGTTTGCGTCTGATAATTGTTTCCTGCTGGATTATCTCAGGGTGTATGGAAGGGATATCCTCTTTCTTAACTGGCTGTCTGAGCCTTTGTTTGAGAGTGTATTCCATTTTTGCTGAATTTTTCAATTTATTGGTGTTTTTTGCAAATTTATTGGAAAAATAAGAAAACCATTGCCTTCTTTTTTAGTTTTTGGCCTTCTCCTGGCCTTTTTCTGGTGAAAAAAGTGCTTATGGAGCTTTTTTGTTAGGCAATGGATTTCTTTTCTCCTTTTTCCTACAAATAAGTGTTTTTTAAACACTTACTATGATAGTGTATATATAACACTTATAACTATATAAACTTTTCGTATATACTCTCTTTGATCCTGTTTTTGCACTTATTTTAGTCCTCATCTGGATACTAATCTAATGTAAAATTTACGGCAAAATAAGAAATAATATATACTCATACATGTTTTGAACATATAAAACACTTTTTGTATATACACAATTTTTAATAGTCTATAAATCTAGTAATAGAATATAGGGAGTTTATGAAAGCAAGGCTAAGGAGGCTAAAATGCAGGTAAGAAAACTGGTCAAATCTGGGATGAGCTCTTATACGATAGCTCTGCCAAAGGAATGGCTCGAGAAGAACAAGCTGAAGAAAGGCGATGTCGTATATGTTGAAGAGAAGCCTAACAATACCGTAGCGATAAGCACAGAGTTCAAGGAGAAGACCCTCCCTCGCGAAGATAATCTTATCATGGTTGAAGGCAAGGAATGGGAGAGCATAAAGAGAGAGATTAGGGCTGCATACCTGATGAGCTACGGCAAGATAACTTTGAAAGGCAAGGATCTTTCAAAGAACATCAAGAAGATCAAAGAAGAGGTCTATCTTCTCCCTGCTGCTGAGATAGTCGATGAGAGCTCAGATAAGCTGACAGTAAGGAACTTCCTTGATCTTAAGGACATCGATGTCAAGCTTCTTTTCAGGAGAGTGGATAACATAGTGAGGTCTATGATGATGGACCTTTGCCTTGTCTTAGAAGGAAAGTCTGAAAATCCTGAAGTGCTAATAGCAAGAGACAAAGATGTCAATAGGATAACCTTCCTGAACTATAAGATACTAAAGGCAGCATTCGCAGATCCAGAGATAGCAAAGAAGCTGGACTTAAGCAATGACAAGTTTGAGATACTCTCCTACTGGGAGCTCAACATGCACCTTGAGAAGATAGGTGATGAGGTAAAGAGGATAGCAAAACTCTACGCACCTGAAAAGGAGCATGAGCATTACAAATGCCTCCATGAGCTAATCAAGAAGGTAGAAGAGCATTATGTGACTACGATGACCTCCTTCTATAAGAAAGACAGGCAGCTTGCAGATAGATGCTCGGCGGCAAGGCCGGAGATGATAGTGCTTGCAGACCAGTGCTTCAAGAAGCACCATACTACATTGATGTCAGAGGTTACAGGTAAGGTAAAGGGGATACTATCTCATCTTAACGACATAACAAGGCTGGTGAGGTACCTATGATAGAAGCAGAGCTTTGGCTGGTATTCAAGATAATGTTTGCAGTCTTGGTAGGAGGTATTGTAGGCATTGAAAGAGAGATGCGCAGGGAGCCTGCCGGGCTGAGGACCCACATCTTAATATGTGTAGGCGCCGCTCTTGCAGTATCCTTGGTCTACACATTTATCCAGCTTGGCGACTCGACTGCAAGGATCGTAACAGGTATAATGACAGGGATGGGATTCATAGGCGCAGGCACGATAATGAAGTGCAACCATGGCGGCAATGGCTGCGGGATAAGGGGGCTTACTACAGCAGCAAGCCTTTGGGTGGTAGCAGCGTTGGGCATGACTGTAGGTATGGAGCTATATCTCCTTTCTGTCTCCTGCGCAATCCTTATAGTTCTTGTGCTACAGCTCAAGAGATATGAAAGGAAATTAGAAAAAATAGTCAAGAAGGGCAGTGTAAAGCTCTGGAACTTTATATTTTAAATGATTCTTTAGTTTATATTTTAATATCTTCTCCTTCTTTTCCCAGAATAAGGCTTTGTATTACCATACTTTGCCTGGCTTCTTGAGCTTCTTCCCATAGTGAAGTAATCCCTAGGATAGTTTATTCGCTGGTTTGGGTTCACCCAGGGATTGTCAATCTGGCTGCAGACAGCATCAGTGTTGGCCCTGTATCTTGGGTCTGCCATCAGGAGATCATCCATCTCTCTTGCAATCCCATTGAGTGCATTTATGTCACATGCTTCTCCGATCCTCCCTTCCAATCCTCTGTTGCCGAAGTAGAGATCATACTTGTCTACCATCTGGAGCATGAACTCTTTCTTCTCCTGTACCTTTTTTTCTTCTTCGTCCATCTTAAGCACCTCCATAAATCTCTTTTACCTGCTCCGTTGTTGTGCAGTCTGAAGAAGACTTATCATATCTTAGCCCTACCACACTAGGTATCCTTAACGAGAATGCCAGCCCATCTTCAATTCCGCAGGTGTGCCAGTTCTTGCTCCTTGTGACGTCCTGTGCTTCTACCTCGAGCACGATTGAATCTTCAGGATTGATGTATGCGAAAGGCACCTTCCTTTTCCATGACTTCTTCTTCAGCTCCTCTGAGAATACAGAATTCTCAGGAGCGTATCCTATGATCTTGTCTTTGACCTTGCTGTATATCTCCCTTACTTTATCTTCGCTTGTCAGGCCGACTTTTGTTATTGTCTCATATTTTCCTTCTGCATTCTTTGTGCCTACTACTACTCCTGCGAAAGGCAGCTCTCCAAGCTTGCCTTCCCCTTTGTAAAGGCCCATTATGACAAGGTCATATGTTTCGAACTCTTTGAGCTTTACCCATTCATATCCTCTACCTCCTGGGATATACAAGCCGGTCGTGTCCTTAACTACAAGGCCTTCCAGGCCTTTGCCTATCACCTCATCATAGACCGACTGGAGCTGGCTTTCATCAGCCACCTGGAACTGCTCTGCTTTCATTATCCCTTCAGGAAGAGATATCTTTTCCAGGACTCTTGACCTTTCCTTGAATGATGAGTCCATTATCATATAGTTCTCTATGCACATGCAGTCGAACAGCCTTATCTGCAGAGGGTAGGCTTCTGCCAGCTCTGCTGAATTGTCTGCCCTGAATCTTTTCTGTATCGTCTGGAAACCCTCTTTCCTTGAGCCTTTGCCATATATCTCTCCATCCCATATCCCTTGAGGCATCTTGCTTAAGGGTTTGATAAGCTCAGGGAAATGCCTTGGATCTATAGGATTCATGTTCCTTGTGTAGAGCTGGATCTCATCATCAGTGTGGATCTGGATCCTGAATCCGTCATACTTTACCTCTGCAACGCTGTCCTTCTGATTCTTGAATATCCTGCCCAGCTTCTTGTCTGAAAGCTTCTTTGCAAGCATAGGTTCTATAGGCCCTATCGGCCGTGGTGTTCTTATTGTCTTTGCCATATTATCTACCTCATGTTTGTCTTTTGGTTTTCTTTATCCTAGTAAGGTAGATTTAGTATAACAACTATTGTGGTGATAATTATACCCTCAATTTTATAGAATCTTATGGGTTATTATAGTATATTAAATAATCATTGAAGAGGAAGATTTATATACTCATCCTGTTAGTGGAAATGGCCTAATCAAGGTAGATTTTTAAAAGGAGGGAGATGATGAAAATAGATAACAAGATATCCAATACTAGGACATGCGAAAAGTGCAAGGCTTCGGTGCCTGCTTCAAAGGTCAAGCTTTTTCCTCGCGACGCCCAAAGGAACTGGATGCTATGTGAGGAATGCTGTGCGAAATTAAAGAGTGATTCTAGGCTGATGAAGGAAGGTTCGGCTCCAAAAGCTCCAAAAGCTCCAAAAGTGGTCGTTAAACTCCCCCAGATCCCCAGATCAGCCCAAAGACCTGTTGTCAATATTAAAAAGGTAGACTCTCCTGCTCCGTCTAAAAGGCCTTTTTTCTGCACAAAATGCCGGTATAAGTTCAGCCTGAGCACAGAAAAGCAGTTTTTGAGATGTCCTCTATGCGGTGAATCAAAATTTGTACAGGAGATACCTCCTTATTAGACAGGGGGTATAAGTTTGGAATATAGAAATAAATATATATCAGTAGACATAGATAGATTATATGATTAAAGAGGATATTAAAGGCTTAAAATGTTATACATAAACAAGCTTGCCGACCTGACAAGGAAGTCTGCGGATATAGAGAGCGTTCATGTCATAAGGGATGCAAAGAGGAAGATGGCATATCCTCTCTCGCAAGATC
>CAYNQH010000090.1:0-5320 GCA_964399255.1 uncultured Methanosarcinales archaeon
ATACTCTTATTCCTGATATTTATTATAGCTAATGCTGCTATAAAAGCCACCTCTTGGGGTATGATATCAAGAAGGAAGCTGACAAGAAGATTCTATCTTAAGTTCTTAGCCGTAACTGCCATATGGTTCTCAATCCCTGCAGCCATAATCGCTATAACTTTCAAGAATCTGATGGTGAAGCTCCTTCTTCCTTCTATGTCTAACCTCATAAAGATAGCGATAGTTATAGGCATAATATTCCTATATCTCACGATGGTCCTATATTCACTAATCGATGAGAAGAAGAAGATAAGAAGGGTATTCTATGAGATGTTTGCAGTCGGGATATTAAGGCCCTACAGGCTTATGATCCCAATAGGTGCTATAATTATCATGGCATTGATTATATTATGGATATTCGGGCTTTTGCTTCAGATACCATATATCAGCCTAGTGGTCAGGATACTCCTTTTCATGAGTACAGCCTCGCTGATAGTATGGGCCAGGATTTACATATCAACAATCACCAATAAGGCGGCAGAAAGATGCTAAAACATAACATGAACAGAAAGAACAAGAAAGCACAGATAACCATGTTCATCATAATAGGCCTTGTCATATTCATGGCTTTCCTATTCGTACTCTACTTCCAGCAGAGGGTAATAAAAGAGCCTGCCATCACAGCACCTCTAGAGAGGGTTGCAGAGGAAGTCCCTTTAGAAGTCCTTCCCATAAAGCAGTATACCCAGGAATGCCTCGACAAGACACTTCCTGAAGCTATAATCCAGGTCGGACTTCATGGAGGGTATTCAGACCCTGAGAATCCTCAATCAACAGGTATTGACTTCAACCTTGACCCTGGCAGCCCGACAGAATCAGACGGGGTATATCTTGACCAGATACCTGTGATATACTGGTACCATATGGACTCTCCTAACAAATGCACATCATGCACTATATCAATAGAGAATATGCCCAGCCTAAGCGATATACTCACACAGATAGAGAACTATGTAAAGACCCATACAGATGACTGCCTGGAAAATTTTACAGCATTCAGAGAGCAGGGGTTCGAGGTCAAGCAGGGAGAGATGACGATACAGACCCAATTCTTTGAAGAGACTGTGCGTATGCTGATCGATTTCCCTGTAACTATAGAGAAAGAAGGAAGATCAACAGTGGTCTCCAAATTTTTCTCTATATCTGAAGTGAACATAGTTCCAATGTATATCCTTGCCAACAGCATGGTGATTATGGAGCTTGAAAGCCTATATCTTGAGCAGATACTTATGAACCTCATAACAGCATATTCCGGAGTGACTCCTGACAAGCTTCCCCCCATATCTTATATGGAAAAGAAAGAGTATTACAGCATATGGACAAAAGATATGGCAGGAGAACAGCTCAAGCAGGTTTTAAGAGCCAACATACCCTTGATGCAGGTAGACAAGACAAAAGGGGCGCATAAGATCGTGGTGCAAGGCGACCCTATAGCGACAGGATTCTACGATACTCTTTACCTTGAATCAGATATGCTGAACAATATGACAAAAGACAATGTCACTATCGAAGGCAAGGTCATGAACTTCAGCGATATCTTCAAGGATATAAAGGTGAAGTTCCACTATTTTGACTGGCCATTGCACTTTGATGTCACCCCCTCAGAAGGTGAGGTTCTAAGGCCTTCTGTGATAACCTCCTCTTTCCCTTTTGACATAATAAGGCCTTACAGGATCAACTACTATGATTTCTTCTATGATGTTTCATACCCTGTGATCGTAGAGCTTAGGGATGAAAATGCCCTTGGAGGAAAAGGTTTCTCTCTCATGTTCGCGATGGAAGGGACGATAATAGATAACAAGAACCTTATGCAGTGGAACAAAGGAGATGGGACTTTCGGGCCTGTGGACTATACTAAGGTAGTCTCAAAAATAGAATCGCCTCCAGACTCCTTAGTGAGGAACCAGACAAAGAGCATGATGTGCTACAAGAACCAGAGGATAGGTAAAGAGCTCATCTTAAGGACAAAAGATGCAAGCGATGACCAGCCTCTCGGGAACGTATCTGTTTTCTTCGGCTGCGGGGACTATGACACCTGTGACATGGGGGGATCAAAATATGATGCAACCACCAACATTTCAGAGCTTAGGGTGAATCTGCCTATAGGCATGGGATGCTTCCTAAGGCTCGAAAAGCCAGGTTATGAGAAGAGGTTCATAGGGGAGGTCGATAGTGCCATAAGGCAGGATGAAGACCCTTACCTTGTCAAGACTATTGAGATGGAACCTCTAAAAGAGATGGAGATAAACGTGAAACAGAGGAACATAAACAGCATAAACACATTAGATGATCTAGCAGGCGAGGATACTGTAATATTGACCGTTAGAAGGCTGCCTACAGATGAATTCCTTGAATTCAGCCAGACATTCCTCTTCAACTCTGAAAGAGTGCCTGACCTGCCTGATGATGTAATAGGAGCTACAATACCAAATATCATAAAGCTCATACCGGGAGAATATGAAGTCACTGCACAGATCATAAATCAGGAGGGGGCCAAGATAGAACAATGCGCTGAGCATCTCTGTGAAGGGCCTTTGAACACCTGTCTTTGGGTGGATGAATGCATCCCTGATAAGGATCTTGAGATAAAGCCTCTTCCTATAGGCGGACTTGCACTAAACTCAAGGACAGGCATTTGGGAGGTCGATAGGGAGATGCTTAAGGACCCTTTCAATAATGTTACCTTTACAGTATTGAGGATGCAGAAGCCTTCAACACTTGCAGAGATGCAGGACCTGGCCCAGACAGAAAGAGTGATATCTATAAACAGGGATAAGTTCGAGCCTGAGTTCAGCTAGGATATCTAAGGGATTGCAAGAAACTCTTCTCTCTTCAGCTCTTCTATGATATGGTGCTCCCTCAACTTCTCGAGATCCATATCCTGCAGCGAAGATGTAAAATCAGCAAGCTCTGTCATGTTCCTGCAAACTGACTCTACAAAGAAATCGAAATCATGCATCACACTTGATATGGAATTTATGCTTCGGTTATTGTTAAGGAAAGCAAGGACCTTATCACGATCCTTAGCTTTTATTGCAAAATTGACCCTTATAGGATAATCCAACTGCTTAAAATCAATAAGGGAAGTGTGCTTTATCACATAATCTTCCTCGATCTTTTTTATCTTTGTGAATATTGTTGAGGTAGGCAGCCCTATCTCTCTGCTTATCTCTGTCAAAGGCCTGCGCGCATCCCTCCTCAGATGAGATATGATCTTAAGATCCTCTTCTGTCACCATTTTTCTTCTCCTCTCACTATCATGATAGTCCTATTAAGGAGAATCCGAGTTTATATACTTTTCCTCAGCTGTTCCGGAGATATTATCCTTAATTCGCAAAGATTACAAAAAGGTTCAAGACTGGTTAAAACTCATCAAAACTCATCAAAGGTTATTATAACGAAAGGAAAGAGAGAAAGAAAAACAAAAAAAACAAAACAAAAAAAAGAAAAAAAGAATTCAAAAAAAATCCTTACACCTGAATGGCTTAGACGCTCCTGAATAGCGCATAGTCTGTAAGGAAGGCTTCTCTTTTTATATCTTCCAGGATGTAGTACTCCTGCTTTGAGGTTATCTTGAACTTGCTTTCAAGGACCTCAGAGAACTCATGGAACTCCCTCATGTTCTTCAGCACGAGCTCGACAGAGTAGTCATAGCCGTTGTTTATCCTGAAAGCAGAGTTTATGCTCTCGCTCCTGGATATAAAATGCTCAAACTCTTCGCGCTTCTCCTTAGGTACACGGAGCACCAGAGTAACCCTCACATCATACCCTAGCTTTGAGAAGTCAAGCAAGGTAGTGTATCTCTTCACTACATCGCCCTCATACTTCTTCATCTTGTCAAAGATTGTCGAGACAGGGATCTTTGTCTCCCTGCTGATCCTGGTCAGATTCTTTCTCGCATTCTCCCTGAAATGGGATAATATAACAAGCTCCTTATTGTTCAGCACCTTGCCCCACCCCCGACTTTCCGTCCTGGTTGTAAGATTTCTATTTCAGAAGATTACCTGAAATATAAAGGGTTTTTATGAGGATTTACTGAATGTTTCAGGATTTTTCTGAAACATTTATAAATAAACTTTAAAAAAAACATAAATTTACATGTTCTGAAACAGAAATATTTAAATAGATAATAAACATTTCAGGAATATGCAAAAGACAGAGTACCGGATTTTGTCTCTGTTTAAACAGAACCCTGCAAAGGAATACTCCACCTTTGACATTCTAAAAGAGGTCTACAGCGAGGAGATAGGGGGCATAGACAATGACCTCAGGGATCCTTTAAGCGATAAGGAAAGGTTAAACAGGGCAAAGAGAGAGAAAGCAAGGCTTCACAGGAAGATACTTTACTATCTCAACAGGCTATGCTCTGAAAATATCCTTAAGCTGACAAGAGAAGGCGCCAAAGGACAGAAATATTTCTCGCTCGAGCTTGAAGACGGAGAGGAGGTTGTCATACAGAAATACAGGAGGAAGATGATAATCTCCAACTATGGATCTCCTGCAGTGCCTGTAGAAGGTTATGAGCAGCAAGGCCTTGCAAGGAAGTTTGACAGCACGACATGGATAAGCAGGGTCAACAATGTCCTGATAGAATGCCCTAATTTCGAGAACCTCAAGCTGCTTCATGAATCGGTGCAGAGCACATACTCCAACCTCAATGATTCTATCGGCCTGAATGATTTTGAGGTGATCGTACAGCAGAACGACAAGAACAAGATAATAAACTTCATAAGGAAACTCGAGGCCGACGGAAGGGATTACGGTAAGTCCGCTACAATCATAATGGACACTACCAATTTCGCACAAGAAAAGTCGACAGCGATAATAGATTTCCTGAAAGATTTCAGCGAGCTTGCGCCAAAGAACATAATCATAATATTTGACACAAACTACAGGGAGCTGAACGAATTCGCAGAGATATTCCTCAAGGCCATAGAGTTCTTCTCAAATGCAGGCATGAACCTTTACATAAAGAACCAGGACAGGCATCCCTGCCCTTACATGCTTGGGAAGGCCGGGCCTTACACGTTCGACCAGAAGGAATGGGACATGTACAAGAAAGAATACCAGAATGATTCTAAGATCGTAGCATGCAGCCAGGCCTCTATAGCTGTAGACGTAGACAAATGCCTGTCAAAGATGAGCATGAGCGACTTCAGGTCGTTCATAACAAGCATAGCAAGAAGCCTTCTCTCAGCCAACTCTATGCAGAGGAGACGCAGCCAGGAGTATTTCAGGAACCTTATAAATGTCGATAAGAAAGGGTCAGAGAGGCTCTTCT
>CAYNQH010000091.1:0-5292 GCA_964399255.1 uncultured Methanosarcinales archaeon
ATAAACTTTACTATTTTGAGCACTAGTATAGGGATTTGTATACTAATAAAAAAAGGGGGATATGTCGGGATATATACCCTTTAACATCGGAAATTCCTGTTAAGTTAGTCTCCAGCTACGCGCTAAGAGGAGTTAGTCAGGAAAAGAAGATTTTACATCAGCAAAATGATCATGGGAATTAATGCAATTATCACCTAAATAATATTTAGAACTCCTGGTTGGTATGCTTTTTTCTTGAAAGATATGTGCAAAATTCCTAATGCGCCTGTGCCATCCATTATCTGATAAAGAAATGATGAAGAAGATAATAGTTCAAAACTAACAAGTGCATAAGCAAGAACTATTGCACAGGTGCCATACCTACCCATTGATTTATCGATTATTTTTTTGTCCATATATCGTTTGCGCTGTTAGGCGAGGGTGAGCGACCATCGGGAGCGAAAGTGCAACTTCCCCTTGAGTCAAAAAAGACTGTCATTATTTTTTAACTGAATCAATCTTTTCAACTGGAAGCCAATCATCCATATTGCCATAATTACTTTTATCAATTGCAAATGATTTTATTTCTTCAATTTTCTTCAAACCAATTAAAACTATATATCTTTTCCCAGCCCATTTTTTAAACTGACTTTCAGATAAATTAAGTTTATCTTGATACTTTTCCACCAAAGCATTTGATTCTTCCGCAGACATTTTATTGGAATTAAAGACACTATCTACGATAGCCTTAGCCTTAACAACACCTTCTGAATTGTTGTTAATAAAATATAAAACGTCTCCTTCATTAACTCTTCCGTAAGGTAACTTTCTTCCTGTTGCACCACGAATAATCATGGTTTTACTTCCATCAAATAATTTTTCTAGTTCATTTGCTTTTGCATCAAGATAAACGACATGATCCATTTTGTTTTCTCCTTCCATACTTTTAATTGGTTAAAATTTAAAAATCTTTTGCAATTTAGGTCTTTTTTGATTTCGCATAACATCGACATGACTGCATCAACTATCGGAAGAATCCTATAAACATTTTCTTTTCCTGATCTCTCTTAACATCCAACATGATTGATCTGGATGGATAGCTCACTTCTCGTTCCAGTCTATCATGCTGCCGTTCCTTCCTGCATCCTTCTCGCTGAATCCTTTTGGGAAACGCTTCTGCAGCTTAGCAACATTCTCATTCAGTATCTCCTGCATGTCCCAATCGAAGAAGTTGCATATCATAGCAGCATACCATAATGTGTCGCCGATGTTCTCTCTTATCCCATGCTTCTGGTCATTGTCATGCGCAAAGGTCTTCTTGATGCAAGAGGCTACATCCCCTGCCTCTCCGCTTATCCCAAGGCCCCATGTAAGGATCTCCTTGTGAGGGTCATCAAACTTCTTTGCAGTAATCTTGCATATCTCCTGGAACTCTTTAAGGCTCTTTTGCTCCCCCATCATGATATAGAATCATCTTTTGTTTAATAATCTTACGGTAAGATCATGGATATCTAAAGAAGTTCTTTTGTGATATAGTTTGTCATCGCAAGCACTGTGATCCCAAGGATAAGGGATATTATAGAGCTCAGCTTGTAATTGTTAGGGAACAGATATTCATCCATTATCCCCCAAACGCCTCTCCAGAATGCTACGACTGCAAATCCTATAAGTACAGAGAACAAGATCTGATGCTTAGTCTTCATCTGGCTTATCTTCTTGTACATGATTCCAATATTATCTTTATAAGGGGGTATTTAAACTTTTCTAATAAATCTTGTTCCATCTATTGGTTTTCAACGGTCAAAGAACTCTTCTATCCATCTGTCATACATCTTTGTTATCTTTATGTCCCAGTCCTGATTGAAGCATCTCAGATAGTTGGTCCAGGAATATCTTTCATCCAGGAATACGACGACTCCTTTGTCTTTCTCAGACCTTATGCACCTGCCTGCTGCCTGCAATGTCTTGTTCATCGCAGGGAATATGTAACCATAGTCCCATCCTTTCCCGAACTTAGCATCAAAATAGTTGATCAGCTCTTTTGTCTCAAGGTCTGGCACTGTCAGAGGAAGCCCTACAACTATCACGCACTTCAGAAGGTCTCCCGGCAGGTCTATGCCTTCGCTGAAGCTGCCTGACGCGACGCCCAGCAGGACAGCTCCGCTGTCTTTGTAGGCCTTGAATCTTTCAAGAAGCTCTGCCTTGTCTTTCTTTGTCAGCTTAGGCTGCTCCAGGAAGCAGGTCTTCTTCGAATCTTCATAGAACGACTTGTATATCTGGTCCCTTAGGTAGTAGCTAGGGAAGAATATTGCGGAATTTCCAGGGACGAGATTAGTGACTTTTGCTGCGATCTGGCCTATCTTCTTGAACTCTCCTGCGCTCCTCATGCTGAACTTGGTGGTTGTTTCCGGTATTATTATGCTAAGCTTATTGTCTGAGGAGAAGGGGTTCTCATATTCTTTCTCAAGTGTGTCCTCAGGCATGCCGAGGATATCCTTGTACATAGCTGTAGGTGTCAGGGTGCCTGACATTATTATGCTTGCATACGCGTTGCCGAATATCTCTTTGCTGGAGAGGGAAGGGTCAAGGCATCTGTATGAGATTACTGTTATAGGCTCTCTCTTGGAATTCACTATATTTATCATCCTTGCGAATCCTTTGTCAGGGCCTTTCCAAATCTGCAGGAATTTTGCTACTGCTCCTACAGAGCTCTGCTTCTGGCTGGTCCTTATGGTGTCTCCTACGAATTCAAGGTCTTCTATGAGCTCGTCATAGTTCTTTATCTTCTCTATTCCTTCTATGAATCTCTCCTTATTGACTATCTTTTCCTTGCCTATATCAAGGTCAGAGCTGAGGTCTACGATAAGGTCCTGGATCCTGCTCAGCATATGGGTGGTCTCATCATATCCGTACTTCTTTGCTTCTTTTATCGCTTTCTTTATGACAAAGCTTGAAAGCCTTTCTGTCATTATCTCCCTCACCCTGAAAGGGAGGTTATGCGCTTCATCTACTATTATTATCGATTTAGGTATCTCCTTCTGGGCTTTTGCCAGGAAATTATCCCTGATATTTTTGTGGAAAAGGTAGTAGTAGTCAGTGATTATCACGTTTGATTTCGCTGCTAGCGCGATGGAAAGTTCATATGGGCAGAGCTTGTCATTTGCACAGTGTTCCATCATCTCTTCTGTGCTTAGGGGGCTTATGGTCTCTACCTCAGATAGAACTGCTTTAGCTCTTGTGCTTATCTGGTTCTTTGATTTTGTGTTGTTGTAGAACTCGCATTTGTTCTCCTCTCGCATAGCCTTGCAGTACTCTGCGAACTCTCCTGAGTAAAGCATGTCTATACCAGGCACGCTGCACAGCCATTTCTTCCCGATTATATCGACTGCCTTGAAGTCTGTGCCGTATCTATTCTTTATAGCCTTGAGGGTCTCTATCGCTATCTGGTGCTGTGTATGCCTTGAGGTGAGGAAGAATACTGTAAGCCCTTTTTCAAGGGCGATCTTAAGTGCAGGCGCAAGGGTTGCAGCTGTCTTGCCGAGTCCTGTAGGTGCATGCGCGATGAGAGACCTTGAGTTTTCGAGGCATTCTTTAACGTCCTTGACTAGGTTGTCCTGCTCTTCCCTTATCCTTTCATGAGGAAAAAGAATATCTTCCGGCTTTATCTCCATTGTTAGCTCCTTTTTTGGATATAATCACAAAATTTTCCTAGTTTTATAAACTTTGTCGTTGCAAGGAAGTCCAGTGCAAAATTAAGGTAAAACGAAAGCTTTAAATACAAGTCGGATTTCCCATTTTCAATAGATATTTTTGAAAATATACCTTTCAGTTGGGGTGTTTAATGTTGGTGAACAAAGAGATATTCGATGTTTTTTTCAGGGAAAAACCTGCAATGATGCTGGTCAACCTTAAGAACGCTAAGGGGGAGATTTACGCTTCTTCTCTCGCAAAACAGATTGACTGCACATATTCTCACGTTGTCAAGATACTCCAGCAGATGGAGAAATATGACCTCATAAACTTCGACAAGCAGGGCAGGCTCAAGCTTCTAAGCCTGACAAAGAAAGGGACAGAAGTCGCTGAGCATATAGATAAGATAAGGGCGATCCTCTGATAAATCTTGAAATAAATCTTGAAATAAATCTCTAAATCAATCTCAAAATAAATTTCAAAGGTTTTCCGATGCTATCTGAATTTTTAGTCCAGACATATTTTGACAACACGCTGATACAGTATCTGACTTTCTTAGGGATCGCTGCAGCAGGTTTTGTATTGGGAAAGACTTCATACTGGATATTCCAGAATATTGTTAAGAAATTAGTTCAGAAATCAAAGTCCCATCTTGATGATATACTTGTAGATATGGTTGAAGAGCCCATCCTTGTATATATCTTCCTAGGTTCTGTTTATATCGGATGGTATTACTTGAGGTTCCCTAGCTATCCTGCATATAATGTACATGGCTTTTGTCATCAACAGCGCATGGCTTATCGCAAGGATTTTCAACGCAATCGTAGAGAATTATATCAAGCCTATCGCTTCCAATTCTAAGACTGACCTTGATGATTATATCGTTCCTATCTTAAGCAAGGCTGCAGGGATAATAATCTATATCATCGCGATCATCATGATCCTGAACCATTTCGGCCAGGAGATAGGGCCAATGCTTGCAGGTCTAGGCATAGGTGGCCTTGCATTCGCTCTTGCTGCAAAAGATCTGCTTAGCAACATCTTTGGCTCGATAACCATAATGTTCGACAAGCCTTTCTCCATAGGTCATAGGATAAGGATAAACGGCTTTGACGGCACTGTCAAGGAGATAAACCTAAGGACCACCAAGATAGAGACCCTTGAAGGCACAGTCCTTTACATACCCAACTCTAAGTTTACTGAATCTGCAGTTGAGAATGTGACGCAGGAATGGGCGCGTAAGGTCAAGATGGAGATAGGCCTTGTGTATGGCACCAGTTCAAAGAAGATGAAGAAGGCCAAGGACATCCTCCAGGATATATTGAAGAAGCAGAAAGGCATAGACAACGAGAAGTTCGTTATATCATTCAACGAGTTCGGCGCATACTCTAAGAACATACTGTTGGTCTACTGGATAAAAGATAAGGATAACATCTTTGGGATAATGGACGAGGTCAACTTCAAGATAATGGAACAGTTAGAGAAGGCAAAGATAGAGATGGCCTTCCCGACGCAGACTATTGAGGTTAAGAAAGTTAAATAGATATAGTGCAAAGAATTTAGTGCAGGTATTTCTGGACAAGAGGATCTTGAAGCCTTTCTTCCCTATCTTTGAAGATAGGA
>CAYNQH010000092.1:0-4115 GCA_964399255.1 uncultured Methanosarcinales archaeon
CTCAAAGAACGATTGAATTCCTTTGGGCGCTTTCCCTGCATTGCGTTTTGCACTATACAAGGATGCCTCTGCCTCAGACGTCCATTGCCTGGCTTCATGGGCAGGTTCGATCGATCTTGATAACTGGTCTTTGATAACCTCAGTTTACAATTCCAGCGGATGCTACCTTTATATAAATGACAACCTTACGGCAAGCGACACCACCCTTGATGGAATAATAAGGCAGGACACCAGCCAAGGCTTAAGGATAGGGGCGAGAGGCAATGCAGACTATTGGATGGGCAGGATAGATGAAGTAAGAATCTGGAAAAGAGCTCTGTCAAAACAACAGATCAATATGATATATACGAATAGGACAGAGATATTAGTCAGCCAGGAGACAAAAGGCGGAGAGAGGTGGAAATCATGCATGACCCCTAATGATGGTTATGAGGATGGAACAGAATTATGCTCCCCAGAAATTAATATAAAAAGGGAAGGGATGCCTCGTGCACTTAAGTTCAGCGGTTCAACAACCAATTTTGAAACCTTACCAAACTATGATAGTGTTCAGAACCTGCAGCTGGAGGTGATCTCGTCAGGTAAGATAGATTTCGGGCCGCAACCCATAAGAATATACGATGCAGATCTTGACAGTTATGTGGATATCTCTACAAACTTCATATCTATAGATTCAAGAGCACTGCCTTATCTAAACAAGACGGCAAACCTGACTATTTATAGTTTATTCTTTAGCAAGATCCCTATAATACTGCAAGGAGGCAGGCCCTGCCCTTCAAATATATGCAGGTTTATAGGATACACAGGAGGAGACCTAAGATTTGAAGTAAAACATTTCACAAATTATTCAGCGAGCGCTAACAGCAAGCTAATAGTTTGGGATCAAGCAGACCTTAATATGCCTTATGCAGGCAAAACTATCTATCCAGGAAACAAGACATTGTTCTTCGCTAATTTCACTAATACTACATCAGGCAGGATATTGGATTCGTCAATCGCTGGCTGCAGCCTGAAGTTCAGCGATACAGGGTATGATATGTATTTCAACCAGACAAAGAAGTTATGGGAATATAGCAGGGTATTCAATTCAGAAGGAGTATACTATTATAATATAACCTGCAACAGCACAGGCTATGAAACCCTAAAGCTTACAGATTATATAGAAATCTTAGATTCTTACCCTCCCACCCTGGATTCAGTCTTCCTTAATAGGACGGCCGCCCCTACATTGACAGACAGTAACCTCACTGCATATCCCTCAGGTTACAACGACCGAGATGGTGACAGGATCTCATTCAACTACAACTGGTTGAAGAATGGTGTTTCAGACAAAGTTCAGAATATGCCCTTCACCAGAATAGATCAGGATGGCAAGATAGCTGAATTTAGCGGGAGAGGGGCAAAAGGTGTCCCCTACAGCTTAAGATTCAACTCCACAGGAGGATATGATGGTTTTGGAGCCTACCAATTCGACGGGATCAATGATTATATAGAACTCCCATCTAACCAACTACTAGCACTAGACTTCCCTTCTACGATCTCTTTATGGATAAACAAGAAAAATTCTGAGGGAGTAATATTCTCTACAAACAGGTTCCAATATAATGGAAAGTACTATGGCATCACCCTTAGGCTACAAAGCGATAAGATAGATGCAATATTCGGAGATGGAGGTTACTACAACTATTGGAGCAGACGTAGTAAAACTGGGACAACAATATTAGCAAACAATACATGGTACCATATAGTTTTAGTTATGACCTCCTATAATAACATGACAATATATGTAAACAGTCTAGATGACCAAGGAACATATGATGGAGGCGCTTCATCTATAAAATATTGGGACTCCAAAAGGTATATTGGATGGGGGGGTGATATAGGAGGGTATTTCAAGGGATCGATAGACAACCTAGACATCTGGAGGAGAGCTCTCTCACCTATAGAGGTAAAGCTTCTCTACGAGAATAAGACAAATATCATACATTCTAGTCTGACATCATATGGGGACCAGTGGCAGGTTAAAGTGACTCCAATAGACTCCCAAGGGCATTATGGTAATTCAGTCTTATCAAATGTCCTCAGCCTTACTACCGGCAGGTCCAGCACTAAAACAAGTGGAGGCTGCTCCTCAAAATGGATCTGCACCTCCTGGACACCAACCCTTTGCCCTCCTTCAGGCCTGCAGACGAGGGATTGTACATGTTCCTGCTCTAACGAAGCTGACTGCAGTGGGGACAACACCTTGACCCAGACATGCACCTATCTCCCGACATGCAACGACGGGATAAAGAACCAAGATGAAGAAGGGATAGACTGCGGAGGGTCATGCACACCTTGCGAAACGCCGCTGGTTGCTGAAGAGGCCCCTACTGCAGAAAAGACAAGCATTGAAGAAGTATCTCCTGGAGGGATAAGCGGAAGCAAAACTTCAACAAATGTTGCAAACAAGACTATAGAACTTTTCACTACAGTATCATGCACTCCAGGGGTGACTACCAGCATAATAGAAAAAGTTATTGACCTTAAGGATTATGACCTGAAAGGTATCCTCCCAGAAGGATATCAGGTGATAACCGATCCTTTCAAGATCGGATGCAAAGGGCAGGATGTAACAACACATATCGCAGTCCCTGAGAAATTCAATGAAATAACAGTCCTTAGATGTATCGGAGGAAGATGCGGGACTGCAAAGATGAAGGAGATAACCACCATAACCTGTAAAGGCAACGGCAAGGCCAATATTACGACCGCAGTGGAGTACATCAAGGTAGAAGAGAAGCCTATAGAATCCAAAATTCTCTTGCTCAACGAGACAAAGAGACTGGAAGGGAAGAATATCTCTATTATAATCCCTCAGATAGATGGGACATCAGTAGAGATAATACCTATCCAGGAGCTGCTGCAACAGCCTAAGAACAAGAAAGCCAGGATAGTTGGAACACCTATAAGGATAGGTATAAACAGCACAACTAATCTTACTGGCCTGATCAATGTCACACTGCCTTATAGCACAAACCAGACAGACATGGTTGTATCACTCTTCACCCAGATAGTCAAAGGCAATGAGACGAGGTGGGAATATATAGGCGGAGAGGTTGATACTGTCAACAAGACCATAAGAGCTACAATAAATCTATCAGAATATATAGGCACAAAAGCAGAGATAATACTAGGACCAGTAGGAGTTGTATGCCCTTACTGCTTCAGCTCCAAGTTTGAGAATGCATTCACACCTACCCCTGATTCAAGGAATGCCATAATAATAGTCCATGGTGTCTTCTCAACGCCAAAGAGCTGGCAGGATTTCATAAATGATATTTCCCTAACAAATCAGCCATGGCAGGTCTGGACATATATATACCCAACAGGAAGGTCTATAGAGGAAAACGCCGAAGAGCTAGCAAAGCAGATAGAGATGAACTCTGATAGGTTTGACAACATATATATAGTAGGCTACAGCCTCGGCGGCCTAGTATCACAGAAAGCACTAGAATTAGGGGATAAAAGCCAGTACATTTTCACAAAAAAGGTAAGGCAGGTCATCCTGGTGGCAACACCGAATGACGGATCACCAATAGCAAACTACATAAAAGATATTATAGACCTATTCGTAAATGATGAGATGGAGGGAGAGTTCACACTCACACCAATGGTCAACAAGCAGCTGATAACCGGATTGAATACGGGGAGGCTCCCAGAGATAGAATACCATGTGATAGCAGGGACAAAGACATATGAGATACTAGGCAGTGATATAACCAGAAGCTTCTTCAGGAACCAGATTAATGACGGGCTTGTATCTTTCAGGAGCGCTCAGCATGTAGGAGAATCATATATCAACACAAGCTGCGAGGATTACTGGCCTGTCGACAACATCCACCAGGACCTGCCAAGCGATGAGAACACGAGAAAGATAATAAGCAAGCTCATAGCAAAGAATATAAAAGAACAGCTTTCATTGGAAGGACATGCCGCGCCAATCTTAGGGTACAGCAGCTTCCTCCAGATCAACATCGAAGGATGCTCCCCAGAAGATGAGTATATAGTTATAGGAAAACCTGCAGAGGAGAAGGTGATAGAAAAGAGTTTCTTATGCAACTGCGGCAATGGGA
>CAYNQH010000092.1:4125-5271 GCA_964399255.1 uncultured Methanosarcinales archaeon
AAACTCAATAAACTGCCCAGAAGACTGCAAGGTTGAAAGGCCGCAGGGGATAAACCGAATAAAAGCAATAATCGCCGGCCTAATATTGATATTAGCATTGTCCAGCATCATCTACCTGATCTTCAGAAGAGGGCCATTCAAGAAACTTTCTGAAAACGACCTTACTAAAAAGATAGAAAAGCTTGACAATGAATACAAGAAGTTAAGCAATGGGGTGAAAAAAGGCCCTAAATGAAAGAAAGCAACGATCTGATAAAACTGCTGCTGGCAGTATGCATCCTTGTAGTCGGGCTAGCGTCAGCAAGGTTCATAGGCTTTACTGTATTGAACGATTCTTCAGATAATTCTACTCAGATCACGTATTCAGAGAACAGTCCTTATTTAGATAACCTGCTTGATCACGATGCATCATTCAACGAGTCCGGCAATCTTACAGCCATAAACCTGACTGAAGGGCCGCAAGAGAATATCTCGATAACTAACGAAACGCAAGAGCCCATCCTTGAGAATCTAACAATCGCTAACATGACTGAAGGGCCGCAGGAGAATATTACCTTATCTAACGAGACTATAGACTCAGCACCCCAGGAGATACTTGAGAATCTGACTCCAACCATCAATGCGTCAAACATAACCTCAGATGTCCTTCAGACCGGGAATATGGCCCTCCCAACCCCATCGATAAACAATACTAATCTAACCTACTACAATGAGACTCAAGAGAATGAGACACTATCAAATGAGACAGAGTACTATCCAGAATATCCTGAACCGAAAGTTACTGTAAAGGTAGACAAGAAAGTAAGTGATGAACTAAAGAGAAACGATAAAGTCCGAGTGGTTATAGTCCTAAAAGAGGAGCCAATCATACCTATAAAAGAAAAAAAGAGCGTATTCGGAGGAAAACCTCCAAAAGAAGAGGTTCCTAAAGACCTAAGAGAAAGAGCTGCCATGGTCAAGAATGTCCAAGACAAAGCCCTGTCCGGGATGAATTATGCTCAGCTCAGAAAGGAAGAGGAAAATGGATTCATAGGGATAACTGGGAGTTTCATAAGGAAAATCGTAGGGCTTGCAGTAGCGCAGGAAGATCCTGATTTCGAGCTAGAGTATAGGTATACTATTCTTAACGGATTCAATGGGTTAGTT
>CAYNQH010000093.1:0-5232 GCA_964399255.1 uncultured Methanosarcinales archaeon
TACTCTTTCGACTGGGGAACTTCTACAACCTCCTGGGTCGATGTTTCAGGAGCTAACTATACGATAATCAGAGGCATGGACTACAACGACAGCCATGATTCTGCCCAGATAGAGATCAAGATAGTCGTGCCTCCAGACGAGCCTGCAGGCAATAAGATAACTACATTAACAATCTTCGGAGCGCAGACATGAGAGCCAGACAATATACCAAGATGGCGATGTATCTCATTTTGGTAGTTGTACTCATGCAGTCTGTCCTTGCTCTGGGTATAGCACCATCCAGGACTTATGAGGATTATGCTCCAGGCAAGGTGATCAAGGGAACTGTCAATGTGATCAACAACCAGGAGAAGACCTTCAAGGCTCTTGTAGAGGTAAAGGGAGAGCTTGCTCAGTATACGACATTGAGCGAGACCATGTTCATCATGCCTTTCAGCGAGAAGACCCATAAGATCACCTACCAGATAATCCTCCCTGAAGGCCTAGACGTTCCTGGAGACCATGAGACCCAGATAGTGGTCAGGGAATTCGCAGAGAATGAGGATGTGGATACCTCCCAGGTAGCTTCTAAGGTGGCAGTCATCTCACAGATAAGGGTCCAGGTGCCTTACCCAGGCAAGTATGTAGAATCAAAACTTTACATATCAGAAGCAAGGCAGGGAGAGGATGTAATATTCACTATGCCTCTCTTCAACTTTGGTACTGAGATAGTCCAGTCAGTATTCGCAAAAGTGGAGATATTCAACCCTTACGGAGAGAAGGTGGGAGAGACGTACACTACACTGAACAACCTTGCACCTCAGAAGGAGCAGAAGGTCGTCGCAAGATGGCTGGCTAATGTAGCGAGGGGGTATTATAAGGCTGTCGCCACGATAACCTATGACGGCCAGGAGATAAGGCTTGAGCAGGATTTCACAGTAGATAAGCTCTATCTGGATGTCACTAACATAAATGTAGATTCCACAAAGTTCAAGCTTGGGGACATAGCAAGGTTTGACATCGCAGTCTATAATGACTGGAACGAGAGGCTGTCTAATGTCTTCGCAGAGGTAGATGTAAAGCAGGAAAGCACAATATTCTCTCATATCAAGACAGCCTCTGTCGACATCGATCCTTTGTCGACATCAGTCCTTAATGCCTATTGGGATACTGCAGGGCTTGCACCAGGAGTCTATGACTTCAATCTTGGCTTGAAATATGCAGGAAGGACCACAGAGAAGGTATTCAAGGTCCAGCTATCGCCTGAAGGTGTCCAGGTTCTGCAGCAGTTCGCTACAGGATGGGCGATCGATAACAGGCCTAGTGAGGGAGGAAGGAGCTTCTTTGACAGGAATGCAGTCCTGATAACTGTCCTTGTCATAATAGTAATTGTCAACAATATCGCGCTTTGGATATACCTTATGAGGAAGAAGAAGGGTGGTGTAGGCGGAATAGGCGGAGCAGGTGGATCAGGTGGAGTATAAAGAATATAGGATCCGGACCAGCGAAGGGAAGGAAGACATACTCATACCTCTCTCGATATTCATAGACAGGTCTGTGAGCGTGCTTGAAGTCCTTGTAGAATACATGAAGGATGTGTTGCGCCTTTCCTATCATGAGATAGCATTCTTGACCAATAGGGATGACAGGACTATATGGACCTGCTATTACAGGGCTAAGAAGAAGAGGGAGAAGACGATCATAGAGCCTCCTAAGACCCTTGTCTCAGTGCCTGTCTGGGTATTTCAGGACAGGTCTGTCAGCGTGCTTGAAGTATTGGTGAAGTATCTTAAGGAGAAGCTTGGCCTTACATACCATGAGATAGCAGTGCTGATGAACAGGGATGACAGGACGGTATGGACCTGCTATAGCCGTGCTAAGAAAAAAGAAAAAGAAAAAAATATTTTAGAAACATAGTATAGACCTTATTCCTCACTCTCGGTCTTTTCTGCTTCTTCACTATCTTCAGATTCTTCGCTTGTATCGGACTTTTCTCCAGAACTTTCATCTTCTGAAGAAGCTTCTTCTGATTCTTTAACTTCTTCTTTTACTTCTTCTGTTGTCTCTTCTTTTTTCATTTCTTCTTTATCACACTGTCCGCATGTCATTTTCGTACCTCGCTGCGTTTATATTATGCGGTTTTAGCCAATCCTTTAAGAAAGTTTCGCAGCTTTTATAAACTCAGATTCTCTTAGAACTTATGATAAAGGCTTCCTAATCCTTTGAAATAATCCTTTTCTATCAAGAATACAAGGATAGTGCATGTTATTATGCTGAAAAAGATTACAGAAAGCACTATAGTAGAAAACTGAGCAGCATTAGCTATGTTATATTGCAGAGGGAGCTGTGCAAGCACTGCTGCTGCAAGACCTTTTGGGATCAGAGACTCAAGCACTGCCCTGTCCTTGTCAGATACTTTTGAATTCCTCACTGTTATCATCACAGCAAGAGGCCTTACAAGGAAAAGCACCAATGTTATGAACAATCCCCACACCATGAGGAGAGGATTGTTGAAGGTCAACAGGATCCCAAGATAGACAAAGAAGAAAGTCTTCACAAAGAAGGATATCTCTGAGTAGAATGTTCTTGCTGAGATACCCATAGGATCAAGAGCCTTTGTCTTTGTCAAGGTAAATATCCTTTTTGAATTGCCGAGTATCAGGCCGAAAGCGA
The DNA here is from genome assembly GCA_964399255.1 of uncultured Methanosarcinales archaeon. GTDB lineage: Archaea > Nanobdellota > Nanobdellia > Woesearchaeales > CAYNQH01 > CAYNQH01. Next base: position 2,653 of record CAYNQH010000093.1, read on the forward strand.
GCGCAGCAATAGCGCCGTTTGACTGGATATACTCGACAAAACCGAATAATACAAGAAGCATAGCGACAGTCATCATATAGGCATGGGTAAGGAACTGCATCTTCCTAAGCACTCCGAGCCAGATGATACCTGCTGCGAGCCCGATGAGAAGAGCTATAGCGAAAGAGCCTGCGATGTTGTTGAGTATCTCTCTCAGGTTGAATGTGTTAAGGCTGATTATCTCTATGACTGTTATCGCTCCTACGATGCAAAGGACATCGCTGACGGCAGATTCTATGGTCAATATAAGCTTGGTATTCTCCTTTATATTGAGATTCCTAGTTATAGGAAGCACTACTGCAGAGGATATCCCTCCAAGTATTGAGCCCAGAAGGACTCCGTATAATATAGGCCATCCCATAAGAAGGGTTATTATCGTGACAGCTATGACAGAAAACAGGAAATTCAGCAGGGTAAGCATGGCTCCGCTCATCATCTCTTTTATGAGCTGCACTATATCGATGCTTAATGCCCCTTCAAAAAGTATGAATATCAATGCGAAGGTGGAGAATATCGGTGCGAAGGTGCCGAAATCATCAGCAGCCACAAGCTTAAGCACAGACCCTATTATGATACCTATCATTATCAGCCAAATCACATCAGGGATATTTGTCTTCTTGAATACAATCTCCCCAAAGAATCCAATGACTATTATCAGGCCAAGTAGCATAAATATGGTAAAAATTTCCATGATACAGGCTTGTCAGGGCTTATATTTAAATATTTGGGTGCCTTATTTATTTACTACTATTTAGGGGTTAAAAAACGAAAGATTTATAAAGGGAAACTTTCTTTATGCCTAATCATGGCGATAGAAGATGAAGGATTATTCAGGATAGAAGATGAAGAGGTCCTAAGGGCAATACATAATTTCCAGATCGAGCTAGAGCATGGTATGATAAGAGGAGAGATCACTGAGAACGGCATCAGGAGACTTTTCCATCATTATACATTGATGAAGCCAAGCCTTCATCCTCTCTGCGGCAACAAGCATACTATAGATGTAGGTGCATTATGCTACAGCCTCCCAAGGCTTCCTGCAAACATAACAGAAGTGCATGAAGTATACTTCAGGAGATATGTCCGTGAGAACTTTGAAGAGCTTGAAGGCATAGACTTTGTGCCCAGCAAGGCGAGAAGAAGAGATATCTACAGGACAGGAGAGGGAGAGATACTTGTAATCGCAAGAGAAGGCATGACTGAGATATCTGATTTTGTCACGACATTAAGCTCTTTCATAATAGAATCAAATAAGATAAGAAGCATAATATCTTCAAAGCCTAAATTCCAGAACCTTGACGAGGTTATAGGAAGGATAGATTCTTATGATGCAAAGATAGATGATCAGAATAGACAGGGCGATGAGCATGGCGCAGAGGCTCTCAAAAGAGAGAAAGAGGCGATAAAGAACCGGCTTTGGGCATCTTTAGCTTTCGAGCTTGGAGTAAACTATGATTCTGTAGCCCATCTTGACAGCATAATCGATGAAGGATTCTTGAAGTTCATAAGCAATACAGTCAAAGGCGATGATCATATGCACATAAAGTTCCATAAGGAGTTTGAGCGTACAGACTATACAACTATAGCTACAGACTGGGTGCAGGATATATCAAAAGAGCTTGATTCTCGAGGGCTTGCAGACAGGCCTATCTATATAGTATCAAGCAACACCCATAGCATAGCAAACCTCCTTTCAGGATTTACAAGGAAGATAATCGGAGATATCAATAGATATGGAAGGTCATCAAAGCCTGAGGCTTTCTCCCAGGCAGATAAGAATCCGAATGTTATATATTACCTCCTGAAAGAATATCTTGGGGAGGAAGGCAATGAGCACCTCAAGAAAGATAAGAGAGAATATGAGGAAGGCATAGGCATACGCAGGAAGAAAGACAAGAGGCATACAGGGATAGACTGCCAGATAATAGACATGTCAAGCCTTGATTTTGACAATATGGATCCGAGAATAAGCATCAACAAAGAGAGAGTCATGGAAGATAAGCCTGTAATAATCAATATAGACTATGCCTTCGGCCATCAGGGAGAGAGGATAATGAAAGCATTGTGCAACCATTTCAGGAAGAGGATAAGAGGAGTCTCGATAATGGGGAAGGCAGGCACAGTGGTTGGCAAGAAAGGAGATATAATGATCCCAGAATATCTCCTTGCACAGGGCAGCCATGATGTATATGATTTCCCTAAAGGCAACCAGCTTAGGAAAGAGGATGTCGCGCCTTTCGTCAATGGAAGTATAGACATATATTCTGAAGGCCCTATGCTTACAGTCCCAGGAACTATACTGCAGAACAATGACCTTCTTAGGGCTTATCATAAGAGGTATGGTATACTTGGCCTTGAGATGGAAGGTATACCCTACATCAAGTCGGTCTATAGGGCTGTCAAGAGAAAGCTGTTCCCTGATGATATAACTGTCCTTGCAGGGTACTATGCTTCAGACGCGCCTCTAGGCGAGGAAAAGCTCTCAGAGCCTATGGGCATGAACGGCCTTACACCAACATACGGGCTTAGCATCGCGATATT
>CAYNQH010000094.1:0-5186 GCA_964399255.1 uncultured Methanosarcinales archaeon
ACAAAACAAAAAAAATAATATATGATCTCATCTAGTCCTCCTCTTCAGGCAAGCAGGCTCCGTCCTTGCATCCGTTCCTGCAGAATATCTTCTCATGAGCCCCTAGCTGGGCGATAGTTCCTGCAGCGAAATACCTGAACTCGCAGAAGGCTTCAAGAACATTGTTCTTATCTTTGCACTCATCTTCATATACCCTGCCTGTAGCATCAACTACTCTTCCTTTTGTGAACCCATCTTTTGAGCCGTCAGAATCATCACAGGGTATGCTTGCTATCTCCTTGCATTCTCCCTTTATGCATCTGTCCAGCTGGCTGTCGCAAAGCTTGATAAGCTCGTCTCCCTGGGTGTCAGAGCAATAAGAGTCCTTAGTGCCTGGCTTTATGCATGTGGACTTCTTTACCTTCCTGTATGCTGCTCCAAGCTTGCAGAACTTATCAGTAACTGTCAGAAGTCCGCATTCAGAGTTGTTATAGCATCTCACATCAGGATCCCTTGAAGGCGCTTCCATAGCAGCATCAGCTTCTGCTTCATCTGCTTCAGAATCATCATCTCCTGGCATTACTGCCACTGCAGAATCGCCTTGATCTGCAGTCTTGCTTGACTCTATCACGTCTGACGGAGGTATAAGGCTTGGTTCAGCCTCTTTTCCGCATCCGCAGAAAAAAACAACAATACAGAACAATACCATTATGCTTATTATCCTATTCATCTTTTCCATATTATTCTAACCTCACATTAGCTGAATCTTTCTTGAAATTGTCCAGCTTATTCGACTCATCAAAGCTGTTTGATGAATCCAGATATACCTCTATCTGGTAGATTCCTGTCTTATTGAAAGTATAAGGCAGCTTTATAGATATCTGTTCTCCTGCAGGCAGCTTCTTATTGTAAACTCCTTTGATATCATCTACAGAATCCTTATCATATATTGTTATCATATAGTCAAAAGAGCCTATATCCTCTTTGCCGGCATTAGATACTATCATCCCTAAGGAAGATTCCTGACCTTTGATAGGGCTTGAAGGAGTGATGTACAATTCAGACAGCTTTATCTCTGCCTTGATCCTAGTCTTGGTATCTTTTGCAGGAGCCTCAACTGGAGCTTCCTGGCTATCCTCCTCACCATCAGGATAGGAGGTATCATCCTGTGATGCACTATCAGCATCTCCTTCATTTAGTGATCCTCCTTCTTGTGGAGCTGAAGTTGCAGCCTGCTGAGGAGCTTTTTGTGTAATCAGGATATTAGATTCAGACTTCTTTCCCCCGCAGCTTATTATAAATAGAATGAAGCATAATAAGGCTAAAACTGAAAGCATACGTTTCATAATCACAACCCCCTTCTCAGATTATTAAATGATTCTCTATATTTAAAGTTTTTGGAAACCTTTATAAAGAAATTCTCAATATCAAATCCCATTAGCCCCGTAGTGTAGTGGCCAAAATGGGCCTTTCCCATGGCTAGTCATCCCGGATTTTGGGTCCGGGGACCTCGGTTCGAAATGCAGCAGGATCTGCAAAGTACGCGGTCTCCGCAACTGCACGAACTTCCGAGCGGGGCTAGCAAAAACAAGGGTAAACCGCGGGACTATATCCTTCGGTTTATTCTTTTATTATCCTAATTTTTTGGCTTGCCGCTGGAAGTTTCGAATAATACCCTCTTCTGCTCTTTTTTCTCAGAATAAGTGTAAGGCACATGTATCTTCTTTCTTGTCTTAGGGTCCATGCCTGTATAGTACATGCATGTAGATACACTCATAGGTGTAGGGGTGAAGATCTGGACATCCTCTGTATTCTCAAGATGTCTTATATATTCTGCCAGCTTATCCGCATCCTCTTGGGTAGAGCCGGGATGTGCAGTCATGAAATAGAAAGACAGGCTCTTCTTTGACTGCTTCTTGAATTCAGAGATGAAAGACTGCAGGTCTCCATTGTCCTTGTTCATCAGCTTAAGGACATGTTTGCTCACATGTTCAGGAGCTATTCGCAAAGTGTCATATATATGATGCTCTGCAAGCTCTTTCAGGTATTCCGGTGATACAAGGTCATATCTTATGCCGCTCCTGACATAGACCTTCTTCACCCCTTCGATTTCCCTTGCTTTCTTAAGAAGTGAGAGAAGTTTCTTGTTGGTCCTGTCCAGGCGGGGGCATGAAAGGCATTCATTCCCGCAGTTGATGCAGTCAAGGCCGTACATGTTTGCGCTTGGGCCTCCTAAGTCGTCTATATTGCCCCTGAATCTTGGATGTTTGGTTATAGATTTTATCTCTCTTAGTATAGACTCTTCAGACCTTGAGATTATCCTATCTCCTTGTGTTAGGCAGAGCGTGCAGAAGCTGCAGTTGCCTATGCATCCTCTATGTGTAACTACGCTGAACTGGAAGCCGCGCACATGCTCAGGCACATCTCTTGTGAAAGGCAGCTCATAATATCCATCAAGATCTTTGCTTGTATATTCCGGGCTCTGATACTGGAGCACATAGCTTTTATCTGTCTTCTGCGCAAGGTCCTTGTAATTATCGAGCATGTTCTGCATATCGCAGAACTTATCCTTTGACCCTGTAACATCCTCATGATTGGGCATCTCTATGAACCCTTCTGGTATGCTCCTGCTGGTTATGCATGTTCCCTTTATCCCTTCGAGGCCATCGCCTTTGCTTATCCTTGCAGCGATCTCAACAAGCTGTTTCTCTGCGCTGCCGAACACAAGGATATTAGCTCTAGATTCAAGCAGTATCGACCTTCTCAGCTTGTTGTCCCAATAATCATAATGGGTGAACCTTCTTAGAGTCGCTTCTGTGCCTCCTATCACTATGATAGAATCCTTGAATCTTTTCTTTACCCAGTTGCTGTACACGAGGACTGCCCTGTCTGGCGTGTAGTCAAGGAACTTGACATGCTCATCTTCCTCCCTCTTCTTCTTGAGAGGGGTATAGTTCTTGACCATAGAATCTATGCCTCCCGAGCTTATCGCAAAGAAAAGCTTTGGCTTGCCGAGCTTGGCTATATCCTCCTCACCTCTAGGAGTCTCCACTATCCCTACATTATATCCTTCTTTCTCCAGAAGCCTCTTGAGTATCGCGATGCCGCAGAGAGGATGGTCGAAGAATACCTCTCCTGTTATGAATATTATGTCATAGTCCATCTTATTCTATACCCTATTTGCACGTTGAACTCAGGTTAGGATGCTTGAACACATTCAAGAAATCGCTTTCAGTTTTTAAATATGGCGGTAATCAAGACCCTGCAAGAGATCGATATTTATAGGCTGTCCTTGTACATCTGGGCAGACATCTTTGGGGTGCTCTGGCAGACATTAAGCCCTGCTCTCTCAAAGCCGCCTTCCTGCTGGGTATATGGCAGCACCTCTATGTACATCGTCCCTACAAGGCCTGTATGGAAGACAAGGTTATAGGCAAATTCTTTCTCCATCCCAGGCATCATAACAGATAATGCAGAGGTAAGTTCACATAATGCCTTTGCAAGGTCTATGCGATGGGATGGTTCCATATCAGCAATATTGCTTATCCTCTTATCTTTAGGATATATCACTGCGTCAAGCGGCCTTCTCATGCAGTAAGGTATGACAGCATCAAAAGAACCATAACTTTTTATCAGCAGATCTTGAGGGTTGCTCTCAATCAGATGCCCTACAAAAGATATGCCCTGGATGTCAAGAAAGTTCTTATCCTCAATTATCCTTTTAGGCATCCAGTTGGTGAATGAGGCCTGATAATGGCCGTGCTCCAATGAGCCTCCGACTGCTGCCCCGGTATTCTTGATCACCTGGAAATGCCAGTCTGAAAATCCCTGCTCTTCCTTCAACTGTCTTTCAAGATCGCCTAAAAGCTCGAACGTGACTGCATGATCTTTGTAGTCCATCTCATGTATATCCTCATGCTTAGTGGTGGGCCAGACAAGAAGATGGAAGCCTTTTAATCTTTTTCCTGTAACTAAGACATCAGGGATTCCGTCAGGAATTATGAAAGGGAACATGTTCTCGTTGATAAAAGCATAAGAGCCAGAAGGCAGAGGTTTATGCATTATGATAGGAGTTGTATCCCCTCTATCTATAGGGCAGGTTTTTATATTGCAGGTTTTCTTCTCTTGGTCTTTCTCATTTTTATAATGCCCATTATCATGGGGCCTTTTAGCCCTGCCAGGGACATATATCACTACAGTGCCTGTCCTAGGGTCAACAGAGTAGGATTCAGGCAGTGTGCATATCTCATTTTTTATTATCCTGCCTATGTCCTCCATATCGTAAGGCTCTTCCATATCTTTGAATAGGTTTCTTGCAAGAAGCCTTTCAAGATCCCATCTGCTTAGTTCTCCTTTCATCTTTTTATATCCTTCTTAGTATTGATCTTGAATGGGACGGATGGTTAAAGCTGCCGTTCCAGTGAAATCTATATATCTCTCCGGAAATCTTTGCCATTATCATAATATCTTCTGGATCATCTTTGCTGGCTATCTCCAGGATCAGTTGAGCTATCCCTGAAAAATAATAAGACTCACAATCCGAGAGATGGTTGGTGTATGAAGAATGAGCGTCTTCTCCTGCGTCAAATGCCTTATATGATGTCTCCAACTGCTTGGATGCAAAACCTTTTTCTATAGCAGATACTATCATCTCTTTCAATATATCTTTCCTGACAAAGACATACCTGCTGTCACTATCGATGCTGTAAGGGCAGCACAGATTTTTTGAACAGAATTCATCAAAGTCAAAATCATGCTTCACACAATAAGAATCAGGGATTGATGGGCTATCGGTTATATCTCCTCTTTCCAAAAGAATCTTTTCGATCCCGCTTATCCTGTCTTCCATAGGTATCTAAAAGGACCTATAATATTTAAAACAGGAAGAGAAATTTTTAGGACAAAACAGAACTTCTTCGATTGAGAATAGCCCAAAATACAGCCTGTATAAAGAGTAAATTTTTAATAAAATTTATATATAAATGATTAAATATTAATATTTATAGGACAAAATAGTAAATAAAATTTAAATTATATCAATTTTGTCATATAAACAAAAGAAAGGCTTTTTAACTATACCTGCTATAATATCATATCATGGCAAACCTAAAGATCGACATAAAAGACCAGGCTATATTAAGGGAGCTAGACACTGACTTCAGGAAAAGCTTCTCATCTATCGCCAAGAAGGTCAGCCTCTCAAAGAA
>CAYNQH010000095.1:0-5175 GCA_964399255.1 uncultured Methanosarcinales archaeon
TAGAGATAACGATAAGCCAGAACAACCTAACCGTAAGCCCTACAAAGCCCCAGAAGGAGAGGATCATATCTATAAATGTCGATAAGTTCGCAAGGCTCTCATTCGCAAAATTCTTGATAGCCTGCTACGAGCAGGGATTTGATACTATGGACCTCATATTTACAAAATCACATGCGCACTCATGGAGCCATGGGAAAGAGAGCTTCAATGATATGATAAACTTCTTTGTGACAAGGCTTGTGGGATTTGAAGTGCTGAGCCAGACAAGCACCAAAGTCAGGATAGGGAACATAACAGAGAAGCATATGAAGTTTGAGAGCATACTCTCAAGGGCGTTCTTCCTGATAGAGGAGTACCTTGACAACCTCATAAAAGCCTATGAATCAAATGATTTCTCCTCTTTGGAACAGAGAGAGTCAAGGCATGACAACATAGCTAAGATGATAGCGCTTGCGATAAGGATAGTGCATGATTCCTCTCAGTTCACCAAGGTAGAAGCAATGAACTACATAACCATATTGAACCTTCTGGATAAGATAACTGATTTCATAAGGTATGCATACAAGTACACCTCTTCCTATAATAAGAAAGTAAGCAGCAATACTATAAGCCTTGCAAATAATGCCTTCAAGTTTGTAGAGACCTACAGGCATTTCTTCAACAAGTTCGGATATGAGACTATAGGCGAGCTTGACTACATCAGAGGAGATGTCAAGAAAGGATACTTAGAATGTGTTGCCAGATCACCGAAAGAGTCAGCGATAAACGGCAACTTTGATGCGATGGTAGAGACATTGCATGGAGCTATAAAGCCGAGGATTGCCCTGGAGCTGGTCGCAGAAGGGTTCAGATAAACTTAGAGTTCTTATCCTTAAGGACCTCATTTATCCTATGCTGGTAATACTGCCTCTGCCTGAACTTCTCAGGATCAAGAAGATCTCTCTTTTTCATCACCGCATGCCTGAGAACAAGCTGTCTCAGCCAAGAGGAAGCTGCGAGGTATTCGGCAGAAGAGTTATAAGAGTGGGACCTCCCTGCAAAATCAGGGTCGTGAAGGCACCTATAACCAGCATAGGACCTTAATAAACTCTTAAAATCTTCAAAACCCACCCCAAGAGAATGGTCAGAAAGATAATAAGCAAGGTCGTCAATCTCAAAAGAATGGCCAACACAAGCAAAATCTACTTTATGCCCCCTATATAGGTTATCAGGTTTCCAATCCCCATCAATTATCACCAGCTTGCCTTTTTTATGCATCTCCTTCAGCATAATGCTATAATTATCTATTATCCTGATAAAACTATCTCCGATTATCCTTGACTCCTTAAAAAGCTTATTGCTCCTAACTGAATTGTTGATCCCTGGATCCTCCATGGTCCTATGGTGAGGGTTACCATCAAGATCCTCATAGGGTACTAGCCCCAGATTCTTTTTCGTATAATCTCTGAATAACATTGCAGACTTATGGAACAGGCCCATCAAAAATAGGTTGTAAGGGAGGTTATTGTCAGAGAAAAAAGGCAGATTATTCCTCAAAATGAGCTGACCAAATTTTATGTTCGATTTCAAGAACCCTTGAGGCTCGTAATCCAAGTTTGTCAAGGGCAAAAAACCTATTCCTTCAAATTCAACAAAACCTGACTTATCTACAAGGGTAGGTGCAAACTCCTTAAACTCGGATTTAGCAAGCTCAGTATAGGTATAATACTCCCTTATCAGCCTTTCAGCGAGGTCTATCTTTATAGCACCATCAGAGAACTTGATAACTCCTCTGCCTGTAAATCCCCTCTTATCTATAGATAATGAAGCGAGCTGTACAAGGTGGAACTCATCAACAAGCTTCATCTTTATTATGGAACGCTCCAATTCTGAGATATCAAAAGCAGAAAGGAGCCTGCCTATAAGCCCTTCAAGATAGGAGTCATCAGGTCTTCGTATCTTAATCCGGTTTATATCCCAGTCTGTCTCTTGCCCGTCAAGATATATCTTCCCATCTCTCCTCTCCAAGACCATCTTTTTCTTAGCCTGCCTCGAACTGTCATTCCTATCCCAAACTACCTTATTCTGAAGGACAGGGATCTCGCATCTTCCTTCCCTCTCAAGCCTTTCAAGCCCATAGTAATAATCTTTTTTCCTAAACATGCATTCCCTGTCAAACTCAAAGTCTTCCTCACCATCCTCATTACAGAAGTAATGGTTACGATGGATCACATAGTCAGAATCTTCTCTCAGATCGATTCCGCCCCAATTATTATAGAGGCTTATGGTGCCCAAAATTCTTGAAGTCATCAGACAAACCTCGCTTTCTTATCGTTCAGAGTCTCATCGATCCTCTGCTGATAATAAAGCCTCTGCCTGAACTTCTCAGGATCAAGCATGTCCCTTTTGTTCATCACAGAGTGCCTCAGAACCAGTTGGGAAAGAAAAGCGGAATCAGCAAGCATGCGGAGCTCTTTATCATAGCCCTCATTAATCTTGTACTCAAATTCTTTATCATGATTCTTCCTATAAGTTATATAAATGTCTATAAAATTATGGAACTGCTCGAGATTGTAATCAAACTTGTAATCAGATAGGTAATAAGCCAGTTCATCAACCACTAGACCTCTTCCGACCATAGCATAATCAACCAAGTGGCCATTGACAAGGTTATCATCCTTCCAATCAGCATGGACAACAGAATTAGCATTCTTCTCCTGATAATTCTTATAGCGTTTTACTTTAGGTGCAACTTCTTTGCTGTTTATCTGGGTATCCTCAAATCTTCTCAATCCCTCCCCAGAAACATTGAAATAAGGCTCATAGTTCTCTTCATAATGGGGAAGACCGTGCACCCCGCTATAAATAACTGTATCGAACTTGTCGAGATGCTTTAAAGTCTCTTTATGGAAAACAGACATCAAGAATATATTGTAATGCACTCCATGATCAAGAAAATGCGTACCATAAAGATGATTAAGCTTCATAAAACCAGAGGAGTATTTTTCGCTTCTTAGATTGTCCATAGCAAGGATTGCCATATCATCATCTTCGCTTGATACAAATTCAAAAGAGTCGGATCTTGGCATGAATTCGCTGAAATCGCCTAAATCCTCAAGAGAGTAGAATAGGTATTCTGCCTTTAGCCTTACTGCAAGGTCTACTTTGATGAACTTATCTTTAAATGTGAATCCCACTCTGCTTGTGTAACCTTTATCAGAAAGGATTATCTCTTTTATATCCTGATGTATAATATTAGTCCTATTAGCAAGCCTATCCCATATGAAAAGAACATCCGCCTCGCTAAGGTTCCACTTTACGTTTATCCTTTTTATGAACTCATCTATAAGAGCCTGTTTAGGAGATGGGGGGACATAGTTTATATCGTCCCCTTGTATGGTAACCCCTAACCTCTGGAGTTTCCAGGCGGCTTTGCCAGCTCTATCATTCCTCCAGTTTATCTTTGTCCGAGAAACGTCCACGTCCTTTAAACTGCGCAACTTTCCCCTCATCCTATATCCTAGGAGTTCATCGAGGCAGCATTCATCCAGAGGGTTGTTAGGGATGAATAAATTCTCAAGACTATCCAGATTGTCGATCCCTTCCAAGGAGGTTATTTTGTTGCCAAAAAGATTCAGCTGTCGCAGGTTAACTAAGCTGCCCAAACCTGTTATTGCTTCAATATCATTATTGCCTAAATCCAAAAATTCAAGCTTTGTAAGGTTATCAAGCCCCTTGATAACTTTTATTTCATTATACCCTATACCCAAGCTTTCTAGCTCAACAAGGTTATCAATGCCTTTTATCTCCTTGATATGATTCACCCTGAAGTGCAGGCTTTTCAATTTTCTAAGCTTACTAAGGCCTTTTATGGATCTTATCTTATTCTCTTCAAAGTCTAAATCCTCTAAGTTGGTTAGCTTAGAAAGACCTCTTATCTCAGTTATCTTATTCTTACGCAGAAACAAAATTTTAAGATTAGGAAGCTTATCAAGACCTTCAATCTCAACAATTTGATTGTCTTCAAAGTCTAATCTCAATAGATTATTAAGCCTGCCAATACCTTTGGTTGTCTTCAGCTTGTTATCCTGCAGGAACAATTTCTCCAGCTTGACCAAAGAATCAAACCCTCCAAGAGAGGATATATTATTATGAGATAGACTTAAAAGTTGAAGGCTATAGAGATTATCCAACCCTGATATATGGGAGATATCATTATCGCTTAGTTCTAATTCTTTAAGATCCTTAAGATGCCCTAACCCATTAATCTTTTTTATCTTATTAAGCCTAAGATTTAGTTTAATTATTCTCTTATCTAAATTGAATCTTGTGATATCTTGCTCTCCTTTCGCAGATAGGATAGTATCATAACGGAAAGTCATCAGACAAACCTCGCTTTCTTATCGTTCAGAATCTCATCGATCCTCTGCTTATAATAAAGCCTCTGCCTGAACTTCTCAGGATCGGCCATATCACGCTTCTTCATCACAGAATGCCTCAAGACAAGCTGCCTTAGGAAAGCAGAATCAGCCACCTTATGCATAAACTCTTTTCCTCCACTCAGCACCCTTATCTGAAAATCACTATCATGTATGCTCCTAAGCTCAATATACCTATCGATACCTTTATGAAATTCCTTAAGGCCTCTACCTTTACTATAATCAGAGAGATAATAGGCCAGCTCATCAACCTCAAGGCCAAAACCTACCATCGCAAAATCAACCATGTATCCATTTACCATATTATCTGGCTTCCAATCTCCATGTATCACTGCCAGATCACCTGAACCATTTAAAGAAGTCAGCATCTGATTATAGGGTGTTATTATAGGTATTACCTTTAAAGAGTCTATGGCTGTTGAATCAAAATTCTTCTCAGCTTCAAAGGATATGCCTTCCAATGGAATGTTGCCTGAGAGATGATAAGGGACTCCCTGCCCATCCTCATAACCAACAAGACCAAGGTATCTTTTCAGCTTTTCCTCATTTATAGCAAGCTTATGGAACAGCCCCATCAAGAACAGATTATAGTCTACCTGGTTCTGCGCAGCAAAATTATACTTCTCAGCGATTCTGACAAATCCAGGTACTCTATTGGTTACATTCTCAAGGATAAGGGCACCATAAAGCCCGTCTTCAGTTATATCAAATCCCTTAACTTTAGGAAAAAGGTCTGAAAGCTCTCCAAACGACGGGA
>CAYNQH010000096.1:0-5115 GCA_964399255.1 uncultured Methanosarcinales archaeon
TTAGAAAGTAGATGCAGCCTAAAAGCAGGGAGCTTTGTTTACCTCTGCTTTAAGGTCGATAGGATCCACAAAAGGGCTAACTCCCCTGTGAAAGACACCATTAGAGATAGGTTCAGGAACAATAGGCATCTTAAGCTGGTTGATATAGACCTTATCGATCTCGTTGAAGGTGGAGAGATCCTTAGAGCCTGCCTTGAAGTTACAGAAGAGGGAATGGAAAGGTATTCTTCTTATAATGATAATGATTGGGAGCGCCATATCCAAAAAGAAGGGATGTGGGTCAAGAGTAAGCTTGAAGGATCTCTCAGCGGTCCAAGAGTGGATCCTTGGGCTGAGCTAAGAGAGAATCCTGATTATAATCCTGTAGCAGAAGATTATACCGAGGGAGAGGAAGATTCTATGGAGGAACAATCCGGGATTGTCAAGAAACTTAGGATGGATATAGCAAGACTTACAAGCAGCTTTGTCCGCCAGGGGGAAGAGCTAGCTGAGGCAAAGAGGATAGCTCAAGACAGAGAGGGGGAAACAAACATATTGGCCACTAACCTTGAGATATCCAGATATAAAGAAGAGGAAGCTACAAGAAGGTACAATGGAAGGGAACAGAGGATAGAACAGCTCATTAAAGAGAATCAGATGCTAAAGAAGACCTATTGGCGTGATTTTAATGAACTAGCTTTAGGCCATGTATCTTCTATGATAATGCCTGCAGAAGATATCGAGCTGCTCCTGATATTCCAGGATCATGAGCTGTACAGAGATAACTTTGGGAGCGGCCCTATAATTGAGGAAGTTGCAGACTCCGGACTTCTGGAGGAAGGATTTGATCTTGGAGCTCTTGCTGATTTTATTGACTCTCTTGACGAGGTCAATGTGATAGAAAAGCTTGGAGAGAGGTATAGCTCTATTAACAAAGAAGAGACTTTAGATTATCTACAGGCTAAAGAAGATATAGAAAAGATTAACGAGACAAGGATAAAGGTAGAGGGATTGCCTGCTGATGTCTGTTCTTCTTTATTGCCTAATCTTGAAGTTAAGATAAGGCAGAGGGAAGGCATAATAAACCAGTATGAATCAAAGAGAGAAAAACAACTCAAGAGGTGGATAGAACTCATCCAGAAGTCAAGATTGTTCTTGGACAAGCAGGGAGAACTAGAGACTCTTGAGATAGGGATGGCTAAGGTATTAGATGGAAATTCTATCCCTATATATCTCCATTCTTCTGAAGATGCAGAAAAATATGATTTAGATGTCTACCTTCCTTTTGAGAAAGGGAATAAAGGATTTAGGCTTCATAATATCCTCCTGGAAAGCATATTGAGCGATAGGGTGAGGGGCCAGATAGACACTGAAGACCTTGAGAAGATAGAGCCTAAATTTGATGAAGGCCATAGAGGTGTGCTTTACTACAGGATCACACTTAACAAAGAGGATTATGCGTATAAAAATGTAATCAGGATAGCAGATGAGATAGAACACTCTATACGGACGGCTTACAGTGAACTCATACTGGACAGGCTCGGCGTAGGGATAGATGTTATAAGGATGTCGGAGATAAGGTTTGCCGGGGATGCTGCTCAGGTTAGGAAGCCAAGACCTGAATCTCTTGAAGGTATTAGCCAGGACATTGAAAAGGGAGCTTATGAAGCCATGAAAGGGAAGTTCCCTCTTGCTCTCCCCCCTATCTATGAAAGTGTGGACCTTGGCAGGAGGAATATCGAAGACAGGAAATATGCAGCTTATCATATACAATATATCCTTGAGAATTCTGTTGGACCTCTCACAAGCATGCAGGTCAAGCAGGAGCTGGAGAGGTTTGGAATCAACCGGGATAGAGGAGGGGTTCGTGATCTTGTATTGCTCATGGCTCAGACAGGAAAGGTAATTGTTGAAGGTCAGGGGAAAGCAACAAGGTACTCTCTTAATCCTGAAGAGCTTGAAAAGGTAAGGTCAATAAAGGGGGGGCAGGCAGTATCTCTGGAAGACGCAGTTGGAGCAACAGCTGAAGGATCTTATTCTCAATCATCTGAAGAAGAGATGGGGGGGAAGATATGCCTGATCCCTCCTTTGCATAAAAGGCTCAAAGGACTGAGCAAGAATGACAAAGAAAGGATAGGCTATATACAGCATATCCTTGAGAAAGCAGAATCTCCAGTCAGCAGCTCAGAGATAAGGCAGGAAATATCTGAACTGTTTGGTGTAGAACTTAACCGGGCGGTTATCTCAAGTCTTCTGACCATGCTTTCTGAGTCTGATATCATACTAAGAGAAGGATTGAGCAAGGCTACAAGATATAGCCTGCTTCCTGATGATAGGCAAAAAGGGTTATGCCAAGATAGGCAATACCAGAATGAGCAGGGAGGAGTAGGCATAGAGGGACGTGTCCAAGACAATTTGGGAGTCCAGCCTGTCCAAGAGGCTCTGCCAGACGGGGAATTGCCTAATCTTAGGAATCCCCCAATATACAAAGGTATTGACATCAATGGGAACAGCAAAGATTACATGCATTACATACAGAAGGTGCTTGAGGACTCTTCTCAGCCGTTGAACAAGAAGGAGATAATAAGGGAGATGGGCAAGCTTGGTGCAGATATAAAAAATTCTACCCTCCGGAACTATCTTGATGTTCTTGTAGACAACCAAAGGATCTATGAAAGGAAAGACATAGGTTCTGGAGTGAGGTACTCTCTGGAAAAGAAATAAAATGGGTAAACGACTAAGCCATCTGGCTGATGAATGGGACATCCCGATTCTCCAGCTGATAAAACTTGCAGGAAAAGAAGGGGTGGGCAATCAGCCTACCGAAGAGGAAGTAGGCCTTTTACAGAGCAAGCTCTCAGGGTTTTATGATCTGAGCGATGCTGAGATCAGGGAGCTGGCAGACTACCTCGGATCAGAAGACGCCCAGCAGATACTCAAAGATACTGTCCCTCTTCTTTATCACTGCTCAGATAAGGAGGAAGAATGCCTTCAGTATATAGCCCAGAAATTATTTGATAATATGCCTGAAGAGTTCAAGGAGAGGTTCCAGTCTAAACTGAAGCCGGAGACAGTGAGAGAGACAGTGATAAATCTAGGGGTGATCAATGTCCATCGTCTTGAAGGTTATGCTAATGAGAATGATCCTCCTCCGCCAGAACTGCTTAAGATAGACCCAAGAGCTGCAAAGAAAGCAGTAAAGAGATACCTGATAAGATGCATACAAGGCGAGCATATACAGGCTATAGAAGATTTTGATGCTGTTAAGGGCAAACTTGAAGAGGCTTATAGGGAATTATTGGAAAATGTCAGATAGTAAGATAGAAGAGATAATAAGGGAATCTTTTGATAGTGTAACTAGTATCATCGATTATGGAAGAAGATTATGGGGGGATATAGTGCCGACTGTCCCGATAAAACCTCAGATGCACCAGATAATCAGGATGTATGAGGCTGTCAATAATGGCACTAAAAGGATAGTCTGTGCAGACAGCACCTCTTCTGGGAAGACTCTCACTGCCTGCGGGATAAAAGGGCTTCTTGACAGGAAGATGGCTGCTCAGGGAAGAGAAGCAGGGGCAAAAGCCCTGGTAATAGCACCTAACCAAGCTATTGAGGCTGCATGGAACGAGGCAGAGGTGAATAACTATCTGAGCTCTCTTGGCCTGGCGCCTCAGAGGGTGCAAAAGCTGAATGAGAATAATGCTGACCCTGCAATGCTTGAAGATGCTGATATAATCCTTATAAACTATGATAAGTTCTCTATAAGGGATCCTGCCTCTGTGATAAACAAATATTTTAGGGCTATCATGAAGATGCTTGACACTATAGATCTGGTCATAGTAGATGAATGCCACAACCTCAAGAACATAAGGTCGCAGAGGACTGAAGCATTCAGGAATGTTGTTGAGAAGACCAAGGACAAGAATTTCCTTATGCTAAGCGCTTCAATGGTCCCTAACCGGGAGAGGGATATAGGATTCATGCTCTATATGTTCGATCCGATAAAATATAAAAGATATGCTGATGAGCCTTTTGATTACAGCCAGGATAGGTTCTCGGTCCTTAATGCCATAAATTCAGG
This sequence comes from uncultured Methanosarcinales archaeon, assembly GCA_964399255.1. Classification (GTDB taxonomy): domain Archaea; phylum Nanobdellota; class Nanobdellia; order Woesearchaeales; family CAYNQH01; genus CAYNQH01. The sequence goes on from CAYNQH010000096.1 coordinate 4,064, forward strand.
CGCGTGGTTCTCATTTACAAGAGAGGAGGTCATGACATTGTTTAACCTGCCGGAGCTTGTATTCGGGATACCTGAGCTGGGGATAGGCCGGGAAAAAGGCCAGCTTCCTGGCACGCATAGATTTGAGATTGCTGTCGATCACCTTAAGAATTATCTGGAAGTATGGGCCAAGGATGCTGCAGGCATAAGCAAGATCCCTAAGCTCAGCAGGATACTCCTCGAGTCAGAGTCTGATGAGATACTAAGCATAGTAGATGCAGTAAAACAAAGGGATCCTTCTGCTCAATTCTCCATCTTCTCTTTCTATAAGGTGGGATTCCAGCAGGAGATGGCAGACCTCCTGAACTTGAATGGTTATGAAGCCAGCATAATCAATGGAGATGTTGCGCTCCCTGAAAGGATAGAGAGAGCAAAAAGATTCAATAAAGGAGAGATAGATATCCTGCTTAATACCATAACCACCGTGAGCGAGTCTATCTCACTCATATCAGGGGACAGGCCTCTCTATGTGATATTTGCAGAACCTCCAGTAGTGCCTGCTAACTATGACCAGACGATAGGCAGGCATATGAGGGTCGGCCAGAAAGCGCCTGTCCATGTAGTTGAGATGATCCCCTGGTCGCTTTTGCTCAACAATATTATGGGCAAGGAAAAAAGAGAGCGTGAAGAAAGGGATGGGATAAGGTACAGGAGAAGCTGGGATGCAGCTACCATATTTGAGGATAAGCAGCAGATCAGGAGACAGAAGACTGTTGCGATAGACAGGATGACTAAAGGGCTAGCTATAGAAGATCTTGTTGCTATCGCAAACCTAGATGAGGGAGATGAGTCAGAGGGGGCTTATAAGAGCCTTAAATCTCCAAGAGGTGAAGTGAAGGCAGGAGAGTCTGTCAATAAGGTGTTCAATGAAGGGCTAAAAGCAGTGAGGAGCTGCATAGGAAAAGGCGTTGAGGTATTGGTAGGGAGCCCTCAGGTTGAGAGGCTTATAGACAGCTATTCATTGAAAGAATTGGAGAAGACATCATCAGGTGATACTAACAGGGCGATAAGAC
>CAYNQH010000097.1:0-5022 GCA_964399255.1 uncultured Methanosarcinales archaeon
CACTGGATATCGGGCCCCATGGAACAAGACCCATGAGCAGGTTATGCCACCTCGGCATGAAAGTGAATTAATCGTGGGATTTGAGCCAAAGCGAAAACCCCACTGGATATCGGGCCCCATGGAACAAGACCCATGAGCAGGTTATGCCACCTCGGCATGAAAGTGAATTAATCGTGGGATTTGAGCCAAAGCGAAAACCCCACTGGATATCGGGCCCCATGGAACAAGACCCATGAGCAGGTTATGCCACCTCGGTATATATAAAGGGATAAGCCCTTTATTTTTAAATATTCCCCCCAGATTTATAGAAATCTTTTTAAATAGGTCTCTTTAACTTCTGTATTTATGGGCTCATAGCTTAGCCTGGTAAGGGTTTTAACCTAAAACCTTTGGGCAATATAGCATCCGGCTCTTAAGCAGACTTTCCAAAGAAACCGGAAGGTCGAGGGTTCGAATGGCTTCCGCAATCATGCGAAAGCACGAAATTCCCTCTGGGCCCAGAAAAGATTGGATTTCACCGACTTTAGTCGGTTGAATTCAATTTTAATTATCTTAAAATGCCGATGAAGTCGGCATTTTATTTACATTTTTTCTATGGATGATTCTTATCTTGACTTACCTAAAATTGCATACCTATGCGGGCTATTGATATGGTTTGATCCTGGAATGTATAAAGGAGTTATAGCAGTGATACCTACATCATAACCCTTTTCTTTCATGAACAGAAGCCTGTCGAAGTTAACAAGGAGCCTGTGCAGGTCAAGCACTATATTCCTTATCGTGCCCCTGCCTTCTTTTACAGTGCCGTCAAGGATCCTGTTCCTCTTAAGCACCTTACCCCTGAAGTCCTCTTTAAGGTCTGACAAAGAAGAGCTCCTTGGAAGGAAATAATCCCCTTGCTGGTTTTCTTTCCTCTTGATGCGGCCGTAGCAACATGGAACACATATCACATCAGCCCCTGCATGGACCGCTATATCAATCACCCTGTCAGTAAGGTTGCCGCAGCCGTGAAGTGAGACTACCAGATCTGTGCCAATCGGCGCCAGATAATCAAATTCATCTGCCTCTTCAAGATGGATATTCTTTGGATATCCTTCCTGGCCAGACAGAAGTCCAGGATCATGGTCGATGCCTATTACTGATGAATCAGGAAAGACATATGCCAACACCCTTGAAAGCCTTCCTTTTCCGCAACCGATCTCCACTATGTTCTCATAAGGACCTAATCTCTTGATGACCTGCATTAATCCGTTTATCTGCTGGGTCTTTCTTGCTTTCTTTAGATCCTCCTTACCATCTTGAAAAGGCTGAGGTTCAAGACCAAAGTCTATGACTAGGCTGTCCAATGTCTCGCAAAGTGTTGTCTTAGAATATCCCTTGCCTAAAATAGAAGTCAGGTAAGTGAACCCTTGTCTTGATATAAGAGGATTTTTTTGTATCAATTTCTAGTTGAATATCCCTTTATCTTCAAGAATATCTATGATGTAATCATCAGAGAACCTTTCCCCAACAGTATACCTTTTCTCTTTCCTTATCGTCCTTGCTTTTTTTACAGCCGTTCTCATAATATCGCTGCCTAACCCTATCTCGCTAGCATTTGTAGGAAGGCTCATCCTTTGGAGGTGTCCCTTGAAATCTGAAGCAGACATATAATTAAGGCCCATATCTTTTATCTTCTCCCCTACCTCAGGGAGCTGATCTTGCAGATAACTTGCGATAAGCACACCTAATGCTACCTGCTCTCCATGAAGCTTCCCGCTTCCGAGAGAGTCCAAAGCATGAGAGATCATATGCTCAAAGCCTGAAGAAGGCCTGGTGTTAGGATTGTAATGGTTCATAACCTTCCCGTATTCAAGCTCTGCCTCAACAAGAGCCTTTATATCCTGCTTTGATGAAAGATCTTTTATCCCCATGACTATCTCTGCTGCATTATACGCCCTTGAGAGAAGAGCCTCGTCTATCTTCTCGCCATTATACATCATCCCTATGATAGCGTCTTTTACAGCGCTTATTGAGCTGAGAGAATCTCCACATTCAGAGATATTAAATTCTGATGGCGCTTCAGCAAGAACCTGAAGGTCCAGATATACCTCTTTAGGTGTTGGAGTGGGAAAGTCTTCTCTCCCTTCTTCAAGAGGGATGCTCGCTATCTCGCTGAGTATCGCGCAGGTTGTCTTTGTAGGGACGCAGATCCAGTCGATCCCGCTGTTCACTGCAATGACCTTAGCCTGGTCTATGTTTGTGCCTCCGCCGAAACCTATGACTATATCCCCACTCATAGAATAATTTTGATGCCTGGGATCATGCAATCCCTTATACCTCGGGCCGTCTACAAAGATCGGATCAGGGCATATCTCTTTTAGGATCCTTTCAAGAAAGAGGCCTTTAAGATTATCATCTATCGTGATGATCACATCCTTCCCTCTGACCTTATCCCCTAATTCTTTCCAGTCTTCTACAAATTTTGGTTCCATCAGGTTTTCATCCTCTCCTGCTCTTAAGGTATGCTCCAACATCCATTATATTGAGACTTTCCTGATTGCCTGTGGAAAGCTCTTTTATCTTTACACTGCCGCTATCAATCTCGTTATCTCCTACTATCATGACATAAGGCACCCCGACAGAATCTGCATATCCTATGTTCTGCCCTATCTTCTTCCCTGACTGAAGAGCGATATCAACATTGACCCCTTGTTTCCTAAGGTCATGAGCTATTGCCAGGCATCTATCAGTTGTTCCTATAGGTATGATATAAAGCTGGGTGTTTGTCTTGGGAAGATGGTTATTCGCTGCCTTCAGCACATTCACCACCCTTTCAAGGCCGAATGAGAATCCTACTGCAGGTATCTCCTCGCCTCCTCCTCTGAAGTCACCCACCATATCATCAAATCTCCCGCCTGCAAGGATTGCTGAAGGCACTATGCTCCTGTCCTTGAGGAACACCTCTATCGTGGTCCCTGTGTAATAATCAAGCCCTCTAGCAAGGCTTGGATCAAACTGGATGAAATCAAGGTCCATGCTCTTGGCATAATGGATAAGCTGCCCTATCTCGTGAAGCCCTTCTTGTGCCCTTTGAGACTTAAGCATCTTTCCTAGCCTGGAGTGCGTCTCTTCATCCGTCGCCTGTATAGAGATAGCTTCAAGGATCCTATTGACATTGCCTTCTGAAAGTATTATATCCCCTCTTGTATTATAGTGAGCAACATCCTGGAACAGTTCAGCATATGGCTTTTCTTCTCTGATCATTCCAATTATATCCTTGTATCCTGATTCTCCGAGCTCTGCTGTCACATATTCTTTCACCTCTTCAGAAGCGAGTGATTTTTTAATCTCTGCAAAGCCCTTCCTTTCATCATTATCCTTCCCTTTCAGGAATATCATGTCTAATGTGCTCTTTGAGAGCATCTGAGGCTCTTCTGATATCGTGAGGGACAATAGCTGCTGCCTTACCCCTTCGAGCCCTATCTTGTCCATCTTATCTAAAGTTACAATTGTCCTTAGCTTAGCATAATCCGGGACTCCTGCATAGTCAAGGATACCATCAAGAAGCTTCCTGTTGTTTATTTTTACTTCAACGCCGCCTAATCCCAAAGCATCAAAAGCATCCTGTGCAAGGGCGAAAAGCTCTGCCTCTGCAGCCATCTCCTTCACTCCAAGAACATCGACATCGCACTGGGTGAATATCCTATATCTCCCCTGCTCTGGCTGGGTAGGCCCATCCCTGAAAACTTCCCCTATTACATACCTCTTGAAAGGGAACTTCACAAATTCTTTGTTTGTAGCTACAAACCTTGCAAGCGGTACGGTCTGGTCAAATCTCAGGGCAAGATCCCTTTCGCCCTGGTCTTTCAGCTGGAATACCTCTTTCTGTATCTCTCCTCCGCCTTTGAAACCTAAGACTTCCACCCTCTCAAGCATAGGTGTCTCAATTGGGCCATAACCATAGCTCTCGAATATCGCTCTTAAAGTGCCTCTTACCTTATTCCTAAGTATAGCATCTTCTCCATACCAGTCTCTTACCCCTTTCGCTATCTGGATAGTTGGTTTTGACATATTGCTTCCCTCCCTTCTCCTAGGCATATCTACAAATCTTACAAATCTTTTTTACTGCCTTTAGGAGTTTTTAGGAGTTTTTAGAGGCATAGCTACTTCTTCTAAATCAGCCTAAATCTTTCTGAGATTGTTGTTCTGAAAGCTGTAAGCCCCAACATGGGAATACATCCTTTGCTCAGGACAGCCAATCTCAACCGATGCAACTAAAAGCTCCCCTCTTATCATACCTTGATTCTGCATCTTTTTAAAGGTTTCGCTGTATCTGGAAATTCTTTCCGCCTCATCCGAAAAATAACAGCTGCATGAATGAAGCAGCATATCGACCTTTTCTCCTTTATAGAGCTTAGGAAGATCAGTCATCTCATTGCATATCACAGGGAGCACATTAAGACCTTCAACCTGGAAGGATCTTGGAGAGTTTTTCCTTATCTTCTTAATTTCTCTATCAAGAAGAGCCTTGACTTCTCTCATCGGCTTTGAGTAGAATATATTCTTTGATCTTTCAACTTTCCTTGCCAGCCTTGAACCTTCAAGTTTCTCTGCAAGGACCACATAATCATCGACATAAGCAGGACCGACAAGCTTGACCCTCTCACCTACTAGCTCTCCCCCTATCACTACAGGCATAGTCGGGAGGACAAATCCTCCAAAGTCCCTCAGAAGGGTGCCTGGGAAGAAAGCAGCATCAGGATTTTCCATCATTTCCTGGACATAGCCGAGGACATGTTTACTGCCAGTCATCTCCTCAAGGTTGACAGACTGAGGGCCTACTTTCCCATCCTCAAAAAGGTCTATAACTTTAGTATCTATCATAGCATTCTCATTGGCTAGGAATATGCCTTCTGCTTCTTTTATAGAATCAATAAGATCGCTGCCTGGCTTTTCAAAAAGTCCAAAATCTACATTCCCTATATTGTATCTTGCTTCTTGGCTTTTCTTACTCATCTTATTTGCTCCTAATCTGCTTGT
>CAYNQH010000098.1:0-251 GCA_964399255.1 uncultured Methanosarcinales archaeon
CAAAAAGATATGGCAGAGCACTAATGAAGATAGTCCTTGATCTTATGGAACATATAAAACAGCTGGAGGAAGCTGTAGGAAAAATCCCTGATATGGAAAAGTTAGGGGATGTGAAAGGGCTGGAAAAAGCATTTGATGATTATATGGCTGCAGCAATCGCAGAAGAGCATGACATAGAAGAAGGCAAAGAATCTGAATTTGTAGTTGAGAACAGGACGATCAAGCATGTCGAGGCGGTGATCAGCTCTCTT
>CAYNQH010000098.1:261-4995 GCA_964399255.1 uncultured Methanosarcinales archaeon
ACAATGCGGGCTGACAATCTTAGAAGGTGGATCTGAAGACCAGAAGAAACAGATAGGAGAATACATCAAGGAGATAACTGCAGTCTTCAAGAGGATAGTAGATGCTCTTAAGATGGAAAAGAAGAAAGCAAGAGACCTAAGGCAGGATAAGGAAAAGCTAAGGGATATAAGCCTCATGCCTTTCGGGATAATCATGCATAGCCTGAAAACCAGCGCACGTCAGGAAAAAGACGCGATCTATGAAGAGAAGACAGATTCTGAAAAGCTTCTTGATGAGCTGCAGAAAGCGATAACTGCTCTTGATAAGAAACAGCCGATCACTCCAGATGTGCTAAAGAACATCAGCGCAGACCTGAAGAAGTTCGAGGAAGACATAAAGAAAGAGTTCATGAATGCAGTCAACCTTGAAGATACTCTTGTGATACTGTCTTTCAGGATGAAGAACATGAACAGGAAGGCATTTGAGATGCTGCACAAGCTTGTAGAAGAAGGGTTCCCTGAAGAGTTTGTCCAGGAAGAGACTGAAAAAGAAAAGGCATTCATCGCAGAGCTTGAGGAAGAAGACCGGCAGGACTATAGGTTCGCCAGAGAGATATACTCTGCAGCATTGCATGCACAATAATTTTTTTACATCTCTATAAATATTATATCCAAATGAAAAAGAGGTTTTTCAATATACTAGTTCTATTTTTATTATTTATCTTGCTGTTGAACACTGCTTTTGCGATAGATATACCATTTACTTTCTCCCTGAAAGGGATAGCCGAAGGGATAAGGAAGGTAGTGGAACCTATACATATCCTGCTTGAAGAGCCTGCAGTGATGATGGCAGTTATGCTCGGAACTTTCTACTTCATCTTCTACTACATATTGAGCTTAGGGCTTGCGAAAGTTTCTTTCTTTTCCGGGTCAGGAGGGGCAGGAGTAGGCACATATGGAAAGATGATCGCGCATGCATTCTCCGGAATTCTGATAGTGTCCATGGTGTTCTTCAGCCCTGTCAAAAATATAAGCGGATTCCTTGAGAACAAGATGGGGTCAGGAGGTTTCATATTCGGGATCGTCCTTACCTTGTTCATATTTTTCATGGTATGGAAATCCTCCAACCATAATACAAAAAGATCGATGATAGGTGCAGGGCTGGCTTCTTTCTTCCTCTCGATAGTCCTCAACATCCCAACAATGACCCTGTTTGGGATGCTGCTCTCAATAATAGGTCTTATCCTTACCCTAAATGACCTTATAGGAACACCTGCAAGAGGGGCTTACAGGACTGCATCAAGGAGCCAAAAGCACCTTTCAGACGAGCTTAACAAGGAGCATCATGAGGCTGAAACAGCAAATTATGAAGATGCCCAGGCAGACCAGCTTGAGATGCATGATATAGAATCAGATAACACCCAAAGCAGGATAGTAGAGAATGAAGATGGATTCATGCAGGACCTGCTGCATGATGCAGATGAGAGAGAAGATGCTCTTAATCATATATCTGAAAATCCTGAGATGATGGCAAATATGATAGCCCAGAAGAGGAACATGGGGGCAGAGCAGGCAGCTGAACTGAAAGAGATATTCAATCAGATGGATAATTCTCACAGGAGAGAGCTGATGAAAGAGATAGAGAGGATGGATCCTGGAATCTTTGAACCGATCGTCAAAGAGATGAGCTCTATGCCCAGAGATAACACCCCTAGTTTTGTAGACGCCCTTTCAGATATCAGCCCAGGAGATACTTCCAGGCTGATGAAAGAAAGAAGTCTGCTTTCCTCAGAGGACAGAAACCTGCTCGATAGGAAACTAGCTGATCTTCATCCAAGAGAGCGGATGGAAACGATAAGAAAGCTTGGATCTTTCAATTCCAGGGCAATACCTGAGATCATAAGATCGGAAGAGCCTATAGACCGGGCAGTAAACAGATTTATAGGAGGTCCAGCAGGGATATAAGATGCTACCTACAACAGAGATCCAAAGGAGATTGTACTACTGGATATACCGGCTCAGGCAGGAAGAGCAGCAGGTAAGGCAGGAGATAGTTGTAGAAGGAAGGGCCAGGGGGATAAGGAAGAAAGTGCTGCACCTCGAGAAAGAGACCATATATGAGGAAGACAAGATTGTCCTTGACATCCAGAGGGATATGGACTCCCTTAAAAGGAGCAAGACTGAATTCGGCCATAGGATATTCGAGGCAGTAGAAACCCAGATGAAAGGCCTTAGCGAAAAGGATAAGGTATGGCATGAGATCATAGAGAAAGAAAGAAGGATAGAACAGATTGAAGAAGATAAGATAAACATCAATAAAGAGATACTAAAAGATATCGATACTCAGCTGTCTTCCCTCAATATCGCTTACATAACTTCACAGAAACCAGATTTTGTCTCGAACAAGGCAAGGTTAGATGTATACATACGCTCAGTAAAGCTCTCTGCAAAAAGGCAGGATATGAAGAAGAGCGCCATAGAGAAAAAGAACAGAATAAACAAGCACCTGGTAGAATATTCAAGAGATCTTAAAGAGCTAAGGGCCAGACTAGTAGAGATGATAAGAAAAGAAGCAGAGATATCCTCAAGGATAGAGAAAGCAGAAGAACAGATAACAGCAAGGCTCGCTGCTTAAGACTTCTTGCTTGAGAATTCTGTATAATGGCACTTGCCGCAAGAAAGCCTATCCTTATGCTTAGCCATGAAGACCCCTATCCCGCATTTAGGGCAGAAATTGCTCTTTCTCTGCAGGCTGTCTCCAGAAGCTGTGTACATCTTCCATTTCTGGCTTGACTTCTTTACTTTCTTCTGTTTTTTGCCTTTATCAGCTGCTTTTGATTTTGGTTTACCCATGATTGTCCACCTTTATTATTTTTATCTTTAATGTCTATTCGGCAGGAGATGCTGCTGAGCCTTCTTCTTTTGCCCCTTCCTTGCCTTCTTCCTTAGCCTCTTCTTTAGCGTGCTTCTTCACAAGGCTAGGATTCTCAAACTTTTCCATGTCTTCTTTCTTGCTGTAGACATTGGCTATTATCTTTGAGTCTTTCTTGCCGAACTGAGGATAGATATGCTTGATCACTACCTTCTCTTCATCCTCTTTCAGCTGCTTTGCAAGCTGAGTCCTTACCTGCCTTCGAGAGACAGTAGGGCCTTTCTCACTGTGTACTGCAACAACTCTTGTCCTTGATAACAAGGGCATTTCCTTTTTCTTTATTATTTCTAAGCTAATTTTGATCACCTACACTTGATTGCATATTCTCCTTTAACAGTCCAGCCGCACTGCTTGGCTATATCAGACTTATTAGCATCAACAACATTTACCCTTCCCTGCCAGTTGGTAGAGAACTGGTTGCCTTTGCAAAGGGGGCACTCTCCTCCTTCGACAAATATACGGCACTTCTTGCAGACTTTTTTCCTGCTCATTTTTTATCCTCTTTATCTTTCTTACCTGGCTTCTTAGATCCTTCCTTGCCCTTAGAGCTTTCCTTAGGTTCAGTAAGCCACTCGATCTTTCCTAGGCCTTCCTGCCTCATGGTAAGCCCTATCTTAGGGTTAGTAAGATCCTTAAATGATATCTGGACCACTCTTGCTCTGCACCTGTCTCCAGCCTTAAGAGTCCTCTTGCTCTCCTTACCTGAAAGGACATTATCCTTGCTGAAAGATACGAAATCATCCATAGTCTGTGAGATATGGATCATACCTTCTATAGGGCCGAGGTTCATGAACACTCCGAAATCTGCTATATCCCTTATCTTGCCGAGAAGAACTTCCTGAAGTTCCGGCTTGAACGTGAGAAGCTCAAAGACAGTATCATAGTAAGGAGCTCCATCACCTGGTATGATTATCCCATCCTGTATCTCCTTGACAGATGCAACGTCGATGACTATCCCGAGATCCTTTGATATGAACCCATCATACTTCTCTTTGATCATCTTTATTATCGCTGTCTCTGTGCTGTGCTCGAACAGTTCTGGGGGCACTCTTATATGGTCTTTGATTTCTAGTTTGTAAAACACCTTTGCATCACCCGAATATGAGATATTTTCTCTGCCTTAAAATTATCGTCTTTATTCCCTCTTCTTTAAGCCTTTTCTTAAGATCCTTGTCCTGAGTCGCTATCATATAACCTTTTTTTCCTTATTCAACAAGGATATCATCAACATAATCTTCTGTGGATGTGGCCAGTATATTAATACTTTTTGAGTTTATTAGTGAAATTGTAAGCTGAGCTGCCTTTTTTTGAGCCCCTTTTTGGGTTTTCACGATTTTTTCAAGCTCTTCTAAGCTTTTGTCTAATAAATAAACTTTAAAATTAAAATTGCAAAGCTTTTCAAGCTCTGTGAATATATCCAAGCCGAATTGAGCCGGAATTAGCAAAAAATTGGTGTCTAATATGATTTTTTGCGTTCTATCCACTGTTATCTGATTTTTATTCCTTATTTATAAAGGTTTAGGATTTAAATGGGCATCAGACTAGACTTAAGGCAGAAGTCAACCCTGCTCAAGTCCAAAAACCCCTAAAAACCAATCTTCTATGCTTGCCAGCCACATCCCCAGCCTCTGCCAAGAAGATACATCAGCCAGGTTTATTACAGCAGAGCTCTCAAACTTCAAGCTCTTGTTGTTCTTATCCATATAATCTATATCTATCAAAAGGTTATTATCTCCAGGAATAAGATCCTTGCTGTTAAGGTTTATGATCACTTTCCTGCTCTTGTTCAGGTCTCCAAGATCAAAGACCTTTCTCAGCACCCC
>CAYNQH010000099.1:0-4945 GCA_964399255.1 uncultured Methanosarcinales archaeon
ATCTTTAGCTAGTGCCTCTATGTTCTCTATCTTAGGCTCAGGGATCTCTGTCCTATCATCCAATCTTTGCCCGTCAGGATGCCCAAATGTGAGCTGATTATAATACTCTACAGGGAAGAATAGCCTATAAGCCCCATCCATCATGCCCCTTGCTTTAATGCCTGCATAAGAACAGAACTTTCGTGAAAGGCTGCTAGGTCTATCATCCTACCTCCCTCTCAAGATACCAATTGTATGACATCGCAAGGATTATCCCTACTGCAGAGCCAAGCACATTGAAAACAAGGTCAGTCATGTTGTTTATCCATGCTGATGGGGTGCACTGCCCGTCTACTACAGCTCCATCTCCTATGCCAAAGAAGAGCATCCCCTCACCAGGGCCTAAGAAGGTATAGCCTGCAAACTCTGCGATCTCAATGAAAGCTCCTGCGCCTGTCGAAGCCAGCAATATGATGAGGAGCAGTTTAGGCAGGGATTGGATATTCTCTCTCAGATAATTCAGGAGTATGACGCCAGCAGCGAAGAAACCTGCAAAATGGATCAGATTATCGAAGTGGAAAGCGCCGTATGAAAGGCCATACCAACCGAATGTACCTCCATTAGGAAGGAAAAGAGCTATGCCTAATAGTGTTATCGCAAGTGAGTTTAGCTTAAGGTGTTTCCTGTCAAGATACAATATGAGGAGGAAGCCGAGCGCTACAAGCTGGTCGATATACCATTTTGTCCCCTGAGAGATCGAATATGAGAACTGTATTATAAGGGCGAGGGCGATCAGGATGAACATCACTGCCACTTTTATCTCATTGCTGCTTTCGTACTCTGTCTCTTTCTTTGAGGTGTTTGTTTCAGGAGCCTTAGAGCCTAAAATCCTTTTTGCGTTGATCATAAATTTTTATGAGGGAGTTTTATTTTTATAATTTTCCTTGTCCATAAACAGGGACGAAAGAATGACGAAAGATTTTAATAGATAATATATACATCCAGCCTGATGTGGGGCCGTAGTCTAGCTTGGCTATGATTCTACCTTGGGGTGTCTTGATTCCCAGAATGGTAGAGGTCGGGAGTTCGAAAAGTCTCGCCCAGAACCGGCTTGAAAAGGCGGGAACCTCGAAAGTCTCCCCGGTCCCATCTTTTCTATTTTTTCTATATCTTTTCTATATCTTTTCTATAGTATAATCTAACTTTATAAAACACCATCTTAGAAAGATTTATATATAAAATATCTATTTTTAGGTGGTAACATATGGTGATAAAGAATAGACTAAAAAATTTTGCAATCATGACAGGCATGGCTCTTGCTACTGCCGCATCCTTATATATTTTGCCTGGCTGCGGCACAGAGGACCATAGTGTCCCTGCTGAAGAGACTGTCGATGTCCTTAATGGAGACAGCGAGCATGCTCCTTCAGCAACTATCGATTTTGCGTCCATAAGATCCTGTCCTAGAGAGGGAGATGTTATAGATTTTTTTGCAAGCGCCTCAAGCAATAAGCAAGGAGATAACCTATTCATGACAAGATTCTACTCTGAGCCAGACTCATCTATAGTAGAGAAAGTGCATTTCAATGTCAACATGCAGGAGATATATGAAGATTCTATCCAACACTTCCTCTCTCCAGGAAGGAAGACAATAGAATACTCATTGATAACCTATGAAGGCAGGACTGCGCTTGTAAAGAAAGAGCTAGACGTATGCGTTAACCTAACACCTTATGTCGCAGGTGTTGACACAGACAAAGATGGCCTTGCAGATGCATCAGCTGCTAATTTTAATTCTCTGCCTTCAGGAGATATCATACTTATCGGAGGAGACACCATCTATATACCTAAAGGCAGGAATACAGAAATCAAGGTTGTATGCATCGACCCTGATAAGGATTACACCCCTGTCATGAGCCTTGATCCTCTAGAGCTGCCTAAGAACATATCCTTGTCTGATGAAGGCGTATTGAGCATCGACCTTACGTCTATACTTGCTTTGCCATCAAAGATAGGGGTAACCTGCCTTGACTGGCATCAGGCTCCTCTGATGTATATAAGGCTGGAGCCTTACTGAATACATTATTCTTGAAAGCATAACATTTAAATAGTAGTAATCCAACCTTTTTATCCAGGTGACCGGGGTTATGTTTAAAAAAAGAGCTTCAAGTTTAATGTTTTTGATGTTTCTCTTAATCTTATGCTCCTCTGTCATGGCAGATGGTTTCAAGCTCAATCTGATACCTATAAATGCTGAGGTCTATGCAGGCAAGGCAGCTGAGTTCAACCTTGTCATAACAAATGACCAGGAGTTTACAGATACTTTCATCTTAGGCTTTGAAGACATAAGGTTCAGCCCTATAACTGATCCTGCAACCTACTATTTCAACGGGATAGAGGTAAGGCCGAACGGAGAAGCTACTACAAAGCTTTTGGTAAGGCCCAGGATAGACAAGGTAAGTGCCGGGAAGAACAGCCTTGAGATCCAGGTAAGGTCCAAAGAGACCGGGGAAGTAGAGACTGATATAATCAATATCAACGTGAAGCCGAGGGAGTTCACGCCAGAGATGATAATCTACGGCCCTAACATGAGCTCTTCGCTCAACATGCCTTCAAAGGTCGACCCGAGGACCCCTTTCTCGATAAAGGTAGACATATCCAACAATAATCCTTTTGATTTCAGGCAGATAATAATAAAGCTTGAGAGCAAGCTAATAACAGGAGAGAGAGCGATAGACCTTGCGCCTAATGAGTCAAAGACAGTGGAGATAACCACAAAGCTGGATGACAAGGAAAGCCCTCAGAAAGACACCCTCCATGCATACATCTACTGGAACAATACCTTGCTTAAAGAGCTTGTAAAAGAGTATGAGGTAGTGCCTTATCTTCCTCCATTCAGGGAAGAATCAAGCACAGTGAACAGCATACTCAAGCAGGTTACTACTATAGTGGTCTATAATGACGCTAACACAGAGAAATCGGGCCCTGTAACCCTCAAGAGAGGCTCTTTCGGGAACCTTTTCGAGAGGACAAACCCTGAATCAGAGATAGTAATATCAGAAGGAGAAGAGGAATACCAATGGATCATCTCACTAAAGCCTGGCGAGTCTGCCACACTGACAGTGACAAGAAGCTATGTCTTCTGGGTCTTGATAGCTGTCCTGCTCATATTAGGAGGGGTCTTCTACTACCTTAACAGGTCTCCTTTGATAGTCACCAAAGAGGTCCAGAAGGTAGAGATAAAGGAAGGCGGCCTCCACGAGATAAAGATCTCAATAACCATAAAGAACAGGAAAGAGAAAGGGGTAAAAGATGTATCTATCCTTGACAAGATCCCTAAGCTTTCCCACATACACGAAGAGTTCGATGAAGGCACGATAAAGCCTTCAAAAGTATATCCTTTTGCAAAAGGCCACGCAGTGAAGTGGAATATCAAGAGCCTTGATGGATTTGAGGAGAGGATCATAACCTACAGCCTCAAGTCAAAGCTCAGCATAATAGGCACACTAAGGCTCAACCCAGTCATAGTAGAATACAGGAAAGAAGGGGATGATAAGCAGTCTAAGATAATCTCCAATTCTGTCAGCGTATCTGCAGGAAACGAGCCTATAGAGGCTGAAGAGGCATAATAAACTTTATAAAGGGTTGCTGATTTCTCTGCCTTAAACCCCGCCTAGCTCAACTGGTTAGAGCGTTCGGCTGTAGACGTTGCACGACGTGGCACTTTGCCAAAGGATGATATGCAACCAGCTGTCACCGAAAGGTTCCTGGTTCAAGTCTGGGGGCGGGGAGTTTTATTTCTAAAAAAAGGTGAGAACTAAATATAAGTAGGTGTGTCTATGGAAAATAAAATGATAATACCCTGGGTAAATGGCCATAACATATATGACAGCGCGCATATCGCGACGCTCAAGCATAGAAACATATCAGATGATGTCAAGCTGATAGAAGATACAGGCGAAGCTATAAGCGAGCTCGAATCAGTAAAATATCCCCTTATAATCACAGGCCTTAAGATGGCTCCAGGACCTGAGCATTATCACGGTTCAGATAAGAGCATAGAAGCCTATCTCAAAGATGGAAGATATTACAGCATGGTAAAATGCTACTGTGAGATAGGGCTTGAATTCATAAGAAAGGTCAAGTCAGAACAGTCTGCAAACAAAGACACCCCTTTGATAGTATTCGACTTCTTGACAGACCTAAGCTGCGTATTCGACAAAAAGGAGACCCTGATACAAGCCTGTAAAGAAGCAGGAGCAAGCACCCTCCTCGACAAGATAGAAACCCTCCCAGACAAGTTCTCACAGGTCGTAAGAGAACACCTAGGGTTATGAGAAGAGATTATTAGTTATAGAACTAACATCTTTATGCACAATATTACTCCTAGCTTTCGCGCTTCACGTGCCTAAACAAGAATTCATCTACTGCCATGACTGTCCTGCCATTATTATGTTCTTTGTCACTGCATCCATCTATCCTGCTTGAGTTCATAATGCAATAAAAGAATGGCTGATAAAGCCCACCTGTCTTTTGCATAGATATCACCGGAGACTCCATGAGTAGACAGATATCATTGCTTTTCTTACAATAAGGTTCGTATGACAATCTGGCAAGAACCAGATAATAATCTTTTATATCCTCGAGTGTATTCAATTCTGTGAGCATCGTGTGCATGCATGATTCTACAAATGCCTTGTCCTCATCTTGGGCTATCAGCTCAAGATGTCCACATGCAGGTACAATATTCATTGGTTCTGGTATGATTATCATAACCCTAGAAAAAGTAACTACTTTATAAAAGTATCGCGAGAAATCCTCTACACAAAATTCTTAAGATCTAACATTCCCCTCTTCATCTATATCTCCGCCGAGATAGATTGTGTCTTCAGATGCTTTTTTGACCCTCTCAATATTGATTACCTTGCAGCCTAACCCCTTGAACATCTCAGACACAGCCTTATAA
>CAYNQH010000100.1:0-1756 GCA_964399255.1 uncultured Methanosarcinales archaeon
CCCTTTTCAGCATCTCCTCTTCAAAAGCCCCTACCCAGCAGGATCCTAGGTTGAAAGATGTTGCGGTCAGGAGCATATTCTCTATCGCAGCGGCGCAGTTCTGTATATCATACAGCCTCTCTCCTCTGAGCCCGTAGAACTGTGTAGATCTTTTTGTTATTGCACAGACGATGATATGGACAGGGGCGGTCTCCATCCAGTACTGCTGGAGGCATGCTTCAGCAACAGCCCGCCTTTTGCCTTTGTCAGCTATCAGTATGAAACGCCAGTTCTGTATATTGCCTGAAGAAGGAGCAGATTTTCCTGCTTCTATTATATCCATGAGCTTTTCCCATTCTATCGGGACGTCCATGTATTTCCTTATGCTGCGCCTCTTTTTTATTGCCTCTTTTACATCCATATGCATGTTTAGAGATAGCTTATTAATAAATTTTCCTATGGAAACAGAACAAAACCTATAAATAGGGGGATTTTATTGGTATGATCATGGAATACCAGAAGATGGCTGAGCTCTATTCCAAGCTGGGCTCTACTACCAAGAGGCTTGAGAAGACATATTATCTCGCTGCATTTCTTAGGGAGGCAAAGGCAGAGGATATACCTCTAATTGCCCTTCTGCTGCAAGGGAGAGTGTTCCCTCGTTTTGATGAGAGAAAGATAGGCGTAGCTGCCAGGATGATGCTAAAGGCTATATCTGTAGCTTCAGGCATCGATGCAGCTAAGGTAGAGAAAGACTGGAAAAAGACAGGAGACCTTGGTAAGACTGCAGAGAATCTTATAGGGAAGAAGAAGCAGATGACCCTGGGATCACAGACCCTGACATTGAAGAAGGTCTTTGAGAACATAAGGAAGCTTCCTGATCTTGAAGGGGCAGGCACCGTAGACAAGAAAGTGCAGCTTATTGCAGAACTCCTGACAAGCGCAAGCCCTGAAGAGGCGAGGTACATAACAAGGACTGTCCTTGAGGAGCTGCGCGTCGGCTTAGGCTCAGGCACTATAAGGGATGCGATAGTATGGGCTTATTTTGATGATGAGATAAATGTCAATTATGATCCTGAGACAAAGTCAATAACCCCCGAAGATAGGGAGAACTATAACAGGTATGTCGAGCTTGTCCAGCATGCTTACGACCTTACTAACGATTTCGGGCTTGTGGCGCAGACAGCGAAATCAGGAAGGGTTGAAGGGCTCAATAAGATAAAGCTCAATGTAGGGAACCCTCTTAAGGTCATGCTCTATCCTAAAGCGAAAGATTTTGAGGATGCATTCGAACGTCTTGGCAGGCCTGCAGCTTTTGAGTATAAGTATGACGGCTTCAGGATGCAGATACATAAGCAGGGAGATAAGATCTTAATATTCACCAGACGCCTTGAGGATGTGACTGCACAGTTCCCTGAAGTGGCAGGATTCGTGAAAGAGAGAGTAACAGGAGATTCTTTTATACTTGACTGCGAAGCAGTCGGTTTTGATCCTAAGACTAACAGGTATCTCCCTTTCCAGAGCATATCACAGAGGATAAAGAGAAAGCATAGGATAGAAGAGATGGCAGGGAACTTCCCTGTAGAGGTCAACGTATTTGATGTCATAAACTATGAAGGTAAGAATATGATAGGCGAGCCTTTCATGGAAAGAAGAGCATTGATAGAGAAGATAGTAAGACCTTCACCTAAAAAGATAGTCCCTGCCCGGCAGATAATAACCTCTGACATAAAAGAGGCAGAGGCATTCTATAAGGAAGCCCTTGATGCAGGGGAAG
>CAYNQH010000100.1:1766-4065 GCA_964399255.1 uncultured Methanosarcinales archaeon
GGGGTCATGGGCAAGAAGCTTGATGCTCCATACAAACCAGGATCAAGGGTAGGATATGGAGTTAAGGTAAAACCTGTCATGGAGACGCTTGACCTGGTCATAGTAGGCGCAGAATGGGGAGAAGGAAAGCGCTCAGGCTGGCTGACCAGCTTCACACTTGCATGCCTTGATGAGGACACAGGAGAGTTTCTTGAGATAGGCAAGGTTGGCACAGGGATAAAAGAGCTTGAAGGCGAAGGAGTAACTTTTGAGAAGCTCACTGAGATGATAAAACCTATAGTGACATCTGAGAAAGGCAAGAGCGTAACAGTAGTTCCTAAGATAGTGATAGAGATAAAATATGAAGAGATACAGAGATCTCCCACATACTCTTCAGGTTTTGCCTTAAGATTCCCGAGGCTTGTAGGAATAAGGGAAGACAAGCCCCCTGAGGAAGCGAGCACTATAGAGATGGTAGAAGAGTTCTATGATCAGCAAAAAAAGTGACAATCAAAAAAGTAAGGTTTTTATAGGACATCTTTATTCCCGGTTGTATGGCAAAAGAAGACAAAACATATATCAATGAGATATGCAGGGACTGTATGCGCTGGGAGATGTTCAAGGATTCATGCTGGGTCCATTGGGAAGGCAAGAAGGAATGCAGCCAGAAAGCAAGGAATCCTGACGAGATCAGAGAGAAAAGCTTCAATTTTGGGTAGACTTCTTTTTTTGAATAGGCTTTGAAGACCTTTTGCGTAATATCATTTTATCCTCTTTTTTCTTCCAAAGCTTGAACTGATGGGCACGGTTGTGTATAACGCAAGTAGGATCATGTCCGCATTGCTTGTTTATTGTAGCTCTCTTCTTTAGGCCGTGGAAATCAGGGTGGGTCAAGGAGTATACTAACCTATGCAGGAAAGGAGGTGCTTCGTTCTTTGCGGCGCTTTCAGGCTTATCTTTTTTCTTCTTTTCCATCATCCTGTAGTGTTCTCTTCTTTGGATACTTTTCCTTTGCAGTCTACATGGATCACCATTGTCTCAGGGTCCTGTTCAGGTATCTCAGTCCTTACTACGAAATCCCAGCCATCTTTTATCCTGTAAGACCTCTCTATGCTTAACCCTTCTCCTGACCCTAAGAAATTCTTGACTTCAACCTGGGCTTTATCTTTATTTATGCAGATCAATGTAAGATCTCCTGTAGATATCTTGATGAATATCACAAATGCTGTGATTACGAACACTATCATCAGTATTCCCATCAATACTTTTGCTGTTGAGGTTATCAGCTTGAAGATGACATAGAATGCGATGATTGCGATAGCGGCTAATATGACTACAGACAGTGCATAACCGAGAAATGCTCCTATAAGTATGAACGCTATGATAGCTACAACAAGCATTGTTATCGAGTTGAAGAATCTGCCTATAATTCCCATTTTTACTGTTTTAAACGATAATACAATATAAATTTTGCCTTTTTACGGCCTATATCTCCCAGCAGCCGCTTTCTTTGTCTCTTGAACAGACAGAATAATCGATCTTCTTTTTTACTAATGTTTCAAATGTTCTCTTTGCAGCTTCTGGAGTGTTGTTGTTCCCGGAAAGATGGCCGAGAAGGACCAAAGAAAGATTATTGCCTCTCTCCTGGATAAGCTGTGAAGCGCTTATGTTGCTCAGGTGGCCTTCATCAGATAGTATCCAGTTCTTCAGGAAGTAAGGGTAAGGTCCTTTTATTACCATATCGATATCGTGGTTGGATTCTAGCAGGACACCTTTAAGCTTTGATATTGCCTGTGCCATCTGCTGCGTCACGCATCCGGTATCTGTGAAAAGCCCAAACTTATCTATCACAAAACCGCAGGAGGATACATTGTGCGACGTGGATATGGGCTGTATGCTTAGGTCTTTTACCTTGAATGGCGTGTTGTACGAGAAATGCTTAACTTCGATCTTGTCCAGCTTGTGCTTCGCTTCTTCATAAGCCTCTCTGCTTATGTATATAGGAAGATTATACCTTCTTGACAGCACCCCTGCTCCCTGGATATGGTCGATATGGCTGTGAGTTATGAGTATGCCGTCAACATTCTCAAGGCTCTTCCCAAAAGAATTCATCCTACATTCTATCTCTCTTCCTGATTTGCCTGCATCAATAAGCAAAGAAGTCCCTTTTTCCTCAACAAGGCAGCAGTTGCCGTTGCTTCCTGATGCTATTACGCTGATTTCCATCCTCTTTTAAGACCTTTAATAGATTTTTGAAGAGGGGGGTTTATATGGTTTTCTGTTGTATTAATATTGCTACTTTTAGATGGTAAACAATGGA
>CAYNQH010000100.1:4075-4891 GCA_964399255.1 uncultured Methanosarcinales archaeon
CTATTTGGGGAAATATGGGCCAAGGAGGGATATTATGGGCATCGATGAGTGTGTAAGTGATCTGATGGAAATATTAGATAGAGCAGATTCATTCTTCGGATCTGGAAAATTAGAGCGCGCCTTCGCACTTTACCAAGAGGCATTGTTTGTTGATACAAAAAAGGAATATTCCGCCATGGCGCATTTTAGGATTGGGATGATATATTCTTTGCAGGATAAGGATTTAGAGGGTATTGCAGAATTTAAGGTAGCACTCAAAGATATAATCTCTCTTGAAGCTGCAGACTTCGCTAAGATGCAGCTCTCACAGATGATAAATGCAAACATTGGGTGCTTGTATTATTACCTTTTACAGGAGGGCAAAGACCAGTTTATGGAGCCTGCAGAAACTTACCTGAGAGCAGCTTTAGACATACCTATCGATGACCCTGATCTTGATATGGATAAGTTAAGACAGAAACTGGATACCTTGATCAAGATGAAGGAGGAAGGTTTTGTTATGGTAGATGAAAACAGTTCTATAACAAAGGTCTATCCTAAGAGAGAAACAGAAGGCATGCCTTCTTATAAGGAGCCTATAAAACATGATATGGAACTAGATGTTGAAGGGGTTAACAACTTCCTTAATGATCTGAACCTTGAAGAGGACCAGACCAAAGAGCTGTCTAGGCTGCTAATAGAAGAGATCAATTCAAGGCTACACTTTCTTGTGATGAATCAGGAGGGTTATACTGGCAGGGGAATAATAAAATCAAACAATTCTGCATTGAAAGTGGACCTTACCAGGAGGCTTGATAAAGAGTTCAAGTTTTATCT
>CAYNQH010000101.1:0-4876 GCA_964399255.1 uncultured Methanosarcinales archaeon
TAAGGGTTTCACCAGTATAATTTATCAGGCCTAACCCAGTTTTACCTATGTAAGGGCTTGGGATAGTCTGGACAGTCTCAGAGTTATATGAATCGAAATCAGTGCTTATATCAAAAGTATTGTATATAACTCCTGCAGACAAGTCTAACTGGATAACTTTTGTGGATGTAGTTCCATCGTTCAGTGCTGAATCAGTCGCCTTGACCTGGAGGGTGATATAACAGCTTGGATCCCCTAAGCAGTCAAGAGGAGCAGTCATATTGAACCAGCCTGTAGGCTTGCTGCTGTTATAGAATCTTGCGTTAACTCCTGATGATACAGCCTGCTCTAAAGCAGGGCTTATCACAATATTAGCATTCCCAGAAGCGAACCATTGCACGCTTGTAACATTATACCTTATGAAATGTGTAGCATTATGATTAGAGAATTCAACCCAATCGCTTTTTGATAATAAAGGAGAGGCGCTTGCACTACAGGTCACTGATACTGAAGTCCCGCTACCGGAGGTTACAGAGCATGTCCTGTTCAGATAGCTTACAGGACCAGATAGATCTTTTGCATCTGCATATTGTGTGACCCCATTCTTCAACAAATCCATCGTAAGGTTTACACCTGCCTCTCCTGCAACACCATAAACATGGATAGATGAGTCTGAAGTTGAAGCAGGAAGGTCTTCGATTGATGGCTTTGGAGGCGCAACTGTATCCTTAAGGAAGGTATAGTTCTTACCAGACCATGCATCATTTGAGAAGTATGCATCGTCATAGCATCTTACTGCCCAGGTATAGTTCCCATCTGTTGGAGTAGATTTTGATATGCTGAAATAGTTCTTTTCTCCATTGACCATCGAAGTCGTGGTCTGCCTCAATGCCGGCGTTTGGCTTGAAGAGAGCCAGTAGTACAGAGAGCAGTTCTTCAGGCTTCCTGCAGCGGCATTGCCAAGATCATTGACAGTGTAGTTGAAGTATAATGGGCTAGGGGAGGCTATATTTATTATCGAGCTGTTAGGGTAGGTGAGGTTGATCTGAGGCTTTGTGATATCGCAGTCATTGCTAGACTTTGAAGTCACAGAAGCAGAATAGAAGTTACCTACATCCCCTATGCAAAATGAGTTAGATGCTGGGTCGTCTACTCCTCCCCCATAGAACCTATTATTGTATATCTTGTTTCCTGTGCTTCCTGACTGAGTAGAGAGATCATAATTGATATTATCAAAAGTGTTCTTTGTTATGTTGGAATTATCTGCTGTATTTAAGGAGACCCCATAGTTATTATCAGTAAAGTTGCAGTCTATTATCTTGACCTGCTGAGAATTTGCCATACTTACACCTATGTTAAAATTAGTTATTGTGCAGTTCTTTATAGTAAGGTTGGTGTAATCTAATGTAGCTATCGCAGTAGCTTGGCCTGTATTGACATTGTTGATTATGCTGCCATTACAGTCTAATATCGAATGACTCTGGTTGAACATTATGGCAGCAGTACTTCCGCTTATGGAGAAGTCATATTCATCTTGATTGAGATTAGTCCTATAACCTACATTGAATTGGTAACTACCATCAAGATTGTCTGCGTTGAAGGCATAATAGCCAGTAACTCCTCCTTTCAAGAAAAAAGCGCCGACTAGGACGAATGCAACCAATCCTATCAAAAGTGCAGCTGTCCCTATCTGGCCTCTTTTATTCATAGTTCTTCTAGCCTGCCCCCTCTGCTTTTCTTGTATGCCTTGACAGATCTCTCTATGTTCTCTTTCTTTACCCCTATCTTATCTGCCTTGTCCTCGATCTTGGAGAGGATCTCGTGCTGCTCCTCCAGATTCTCTTGCTGGATCTTCTTCAGCAGAATTCCCTCTTCTGTGACCGAGAACATCCAAAACCCGGTTCCTTCATCTATCCCGAGCTCATCCCTTATATCTTTCGGGATTACTATCTGTCCTCTTTTGTCACATTGGACAATCTTGGGGTACTTCTTCATTAAGTCGTCCGTCCCTCGCCAAAACTACAAAAAGGCTTGTTCCTATCGAATCTTGCCTTCTCAACCAGCCCCCCTAAATTGGCGTCTGTTGAAATTAAATTCTGAAAATCAGAATAATTTTCTGATTCTCTACCATATTTTCTGAATTTTAGTAATTTTATTCTGAATTTCATATCATAAAGCTGAAATTCAAAATTTTATTCTGAAAATAAGAATTCTAGTATATAAACCTTTCGATTACATCAGAAATAGAAAACAGACAGGTTCAACAAAAAACTTACAACACAAGCTATATCTTCAAAAAGTTATAAACCAATAAAAACACCCAAACCCTAAGAAAAAATATATGCTACCTATTTATTAATTTTTTGTTTCATAGCTTCAATATCGCTCAAAGCTAAAACAAGGTTTATATAAATCCAAGGATAACTTATATGAAAATGGCAAAAAAAGAAAAGTTCGTGCTTGTCTCGCTGCAGGAATCAAAAGCTAAAAGGATAGCTTCAGTGCTGCAGAGCGATACCTGCAGGAAGATCCTTGACTATCTTGCAGAGAAGAATGCTACAGAGACAGAACTTGCTGAGAAGCTTGATATCCCTATATCAACAGTACATTACAACCTGAAACATCTTATAGAGAGCCAGCTTGTAGAGGCAGAAGAGTTCCACTACAGCGAGAAAGGCAAAGAAGTGAACCATTACTCACTATCAAACAAGTATGTAGTCATAGCTCCTAGAGGGATAACAGAAGGCTTCAAGGAAAAGCTTAAGAGCCTTATCCCTGTTTCTTTGCTTCTTGCAGCTGGAGCAGGATTCATACACCTCTTTACTTCAAGAATATCCCATTTTGGAGGGAGCGCACTATCAAAATCTAGCGGGTTAGTGCAAGGCCCTGTATTTGAGACGATAAGCCAGAAGATAAGTGAAGGAGCAGCAGAATCTGCACCTGCCGCGATGAATGTCCTGGCTGAAGAAGCTGCCCGGGATGCTGTCGTGGCTACAAGATCTGTAGCTGCAAGCAAAGCAGGAGATGCTATCGTAACAGCTGCCCAGCCTATGCTTGCTGAGGCACAGAACGAAGCTATGGCTGCTTCTGTCGAACCCCTTAGGGACACAGCAACACAGGTTGTCACAGAAAGGGTCATCCACAACCAGACTATCCAATTGGTTACAGAAAGGATCATAGATACTGCCCCCTCAGCCCCATACTGGTTCTGGTTCCTTACAGGAGCAGCAAGCGCGATAGTTTTATATATCCTTGTCGATTATATCAGGACAAGGAGAAAATGAGGAGACTATCCATATTAACAACCATATTCTTTCTTTTGTCTACAATATGTATTACAGGCTGTGAAAAAGGAGACAAGATAATGCCCTCCGTAGATGATTCTCAAAAAGGTCTTGCGATCTCATTGGATATAGTCACAAAAGACCATCCGCCTGGAAGCGTGCTGATGTTCCAGGCAGACATTTCAAGCAAAGGAAACCCTGGAAGTATAGTCCTATTGATAAGCTATGGCATCAAGGATGCTAAGACAGGAAAAAGAGGGCACTATGAAGAAGAATCAAGAGCTATAGAGAGCAGCCTGTCAATACTGAAAGAGATAGATCTGCCAGAATACCTCCAGCCAGGCAACTACACCCTCAATGTAAGCGTAAAGTATGATAACATGACAGCAGAGGCACTGGCAAATTTTATAATACCTGAAGAACCTGGCCAGTCTGCTAAGGAAGCTGATTGTTCATCTGACTCAGACTGCGGGACAGGAGGCTGTTCAGGACAGGTCTGCGCTACTGCTGAGAGAGCAAGGGATATAATAACCACCTGCGAGATGAAACCAGAGTATGAATGCCTAAGCCTGACAAGTTGCTCTTGTGTTGAAGGCAAGTGCATTTGGAAGGAAAATGATGAATTCTTGAGCTGTATGGAAGATAAGATATAATGCATCTTTTTATATCCTATTAATCCTTAATATCTTTTCGGATTACTCCTATGACTTCTAACTCGTTTAAAACCTACTTTTCCTTATAAATAAAAGCTCATCTTACCTAGTACCAACAATTGGTAGGAGTTGATAAAATGAAGCAGATCATTGCAATCTTGATGTTAGTTTTGGTCTTAGTACCAGGAATTTTTGCTACAAAGCCTAGCTGGGAGAACAACAGTGCAAACCCAGATAATAACGGCAACCATTACGGGTGGGATCAGGTTGACCCTCAGATAGATGCTGTGCCTGAGGTTATAGCAGAAACGACAACATACGAAAGACCCTCTGTGCAGATAATAAGCACTGGCTACACAGTATATGACAATGATAACTCAGATGATAATGGTAAAGCATGCATAAAGAATGAGGACATGGGCTCATGCCTGGACAACCAAAAATGCTATTGGGACCAGGAGACAGACAGCTGCTACACCTACCCTACAAGCAGGCAGAAATGCTCTGATCCTGATGGAGGCCAGAACCTGTATGTGCAGGCTCACACCTATGGCTTCCGAAGCGTATTTGCAGACGAAAGGGATATGAGGATAAGGACAGGCGGAAAGGATGCATGCCTTGGAAACAACAGATTAGTCGAGCATTACTGTGATGATGATGGATTCATCCAGACCCAATATACCAACTGCCCTAATGGCTGCTATAATGGTGCTTGTATGGATTATGATATCCCTAAACCACCTAACCAAACCCTAGTTCCTCCTGTTATAGGGATATGTAAAGATAGCGATAGTGGAAGAGACTATTATACTGCTGGTACTGCTACAGGTCTAGAAGTAAATTGGCAAACTGGAGAAGATCAATTAGTTACTTCAATAGACGGGTGTAATAAACCAGATGGCAGAACTTTGGGAGAGGTTTATTGTGAAGGGGATCGTTTAAAAGTAGAAGATTATATTT
>CAYNQH010000102.1:0-4813 GCA_964399255.1 uncultured Methanosarcinales archaeon
TGTCTCTCAAATATCCCATCGATACATCCATGACCTGATCGTTCTTTTTACATCTCTGCACAACAAACATACATCATAGTATGTGATCTTTCCATATATTTCTAACCGATATTGTTGATATAAGAGATATACTCTGATATAATCAATATTTATGATAGTATCAACAAGGAAAATGAGGCTTGATATCCCTCTCATATGACTGCCTGTCCATGCCTGCCAGCTTAGCTATCGCCTGTGCTATATTAACCTCTACACCGCTGAAGTAGACCATGCCCAGCTGTTCAGCCATCTCTTTTGTCCATTCTGCAGAGAAGCCTATTATCTTCACATTCTCAGTAAGGGACCTTATCTTGAAAGCTGTTTGATAACCGTTAGGTGTCATCTCATAGTCAAGGACCACAGCATCATAATTGTTCTTCTGCACAAGCCTGAGGGCCTCTCCCCCATTATCAACAGCAGTGAAGTTAACCTTCCCGTCGAATGCTTTCTTGAACCTGGGAACATAGCTCAGGAAATCATCATCTGCAACAAGTATCTCCAATCCCATCTTGATTACCTCCAATCCTCACCCATCTATCTTGCTTCACCATCTATCTTGCTTCAGAACCTCCATCCAGAGGCATACCTGCTTATGTTCTTTACAGAGATCTTAGGCCGCCCTCGGATATCCTTAAGGGTCAGCAGGTCTTTCCTATACCTATCCCTGCTCTGCCTCTCCCAAGAGTGATAATCACACCCGCTAGGAGGGTTTGTGTCATAGTCAACTTCCTGTTCAAGCCATGTGTCAACTTCAGCCTGGCCCATGCCTGATTTTACATAGTCTATGATCATATCCCTTAAAGTTTGAGAGCTAACTATCAGCCTTCCATCCCCTATCTCTTCATTGATAAAAGTGGATACAGGCCTTGCCCTGCCATGGTTTACCTCAAAGAGATACACCTCACTATTCCCGAATTGCCCTCTTATCGCCCCTAAATTTGAAATTATCTCAGCAACCTTCCCGACGTATTCATCATGCAGATCATCTATGCTTTCCATCTTACCCGACCTCCTGTCTTGGTTTAATACTGTGTTTTTTCCATACTATCCTGTAAGTTTCGCAGATATAAAAAACAACAAGCGCCTATTTTAGGCCAAAAAGGTAATTCTGCTAAAACCTGGTTCCCCTAAGTCCTTCTCTAAAGAAGCCCGAGCTCTTTGTAAGTATCTTTCCAGAGCTTGACAGATAGGTCAGGGCTGCTCTGGCAGATATAGATCCCCATGTTCTCCAAGCCTCCATTCTCCTGAGTATAGGGAAGTATCTCTATATAGAACCCTGTCGAGGTATGGAACTCAAGGTTGTATGCAAACTCCCTTCCCATCCTTGGCATCACAACAGACAGAGCTTTCGTAGAATCACATAAAGCTCTAGCCACTCCCTCCCTCTCGCTGTCGTTAAGGTCATGGAGGTAATTCTTGCTCGTATCCTTCGGAAAGATCATAGCATCCAATGGCCTCTTCATGGCACAGTCAGGGACAACCATCAAGACATCGCCATAGTCTTTTATCTTGAGCTTGGTAGGGTTTTTCTCTCTTATGAACCTGGCAAAGCTCTGCCCTTCCTTTTCTGCAAAATATTGGTCTTCGACAGTCCTCTTAGGCAGGAAAGAAAGGAACACCATCTGATAATGGCCGTGCTCGACAGAGCCTCCGACAGCCTTGCCCTTATTCTTGATTATCTGGAAATGCCCATAGTGGTCAACGTTGCCGCTCTGGCTCTTGAAACCGTTCTTGCTGTGCAAAAGAATCTTCTCAAAATCAGCTATAAGGTCGAGACCTGCCTTGTTGTCCCCATAGCTAAGCTCATGAAGGTCCTGGTGGGCGTTGGAAAGCCACATGACAAAAGAACCTCCTTTCATGACCTCAAGATGGGGCTGGCCATAATGGGATATCCCGCTAGGCTGGATATATTGGAATAGGTTTGCATTGATGAAAGACCTTGCTTTCTCACCATCCGGGGTTACCAAGTCCACCAACTCCTTCTGCATAAGTATAGGTATCTCATCAAGATTGTCACAGATTACACATCTGCCTCCGCTATCGCTTATTGGCGCCTCTATCCTCTCTTCCGACAGCCTCTTGGCCCTATGCGGTGCATATATTATGATAAGATTATTTCTCGGATCGATCACATAATTGTCTGGCAGGCTTGCATTTATCTTGTCATCTTCCTTAAGGATCTTTGAGACATCCTCCCACTTCTGGACATTCCCAATCAGCCTTTCTTCAAGCCTCTTCCATTCTACAAACCTTGTTCCTAGTCCTTCCTCAAGTGTTTTCACAGCTTTCATTTTACTCTCCCCTCCCTGATCTGATCTCCATAAATTCTTTTGGTGATGTCTTAGCTGCCCTATCCAAAGGCACATCCTCCTCAGTAAGGCTGTAGATCTCAAGCAGCTTTCTTTTGGCAAGATCGTCCAAAGCGAAAGGCCCGCTATAGCATTCGATATAGTTAGGGGAATACATGTAAGAGTCTAGTTCCGGCCCGGTATTCGCTGCCAACCACTCCCCTCTCTTTTCAGACCACCCAAGATGATAGTAATAGCTGCCATTATAATCGATAAAACCATATGGGACAGTAGGATGCCTTTGCGGTGTTACCTTTATCGAGAAACTTCCCAACTCTAGTCTTGACTCAAGAGACTCAAGCTCTCCTTCATCTGCACATTCCAGCCAGTAAGAGCAGGACTTATCGCTTAATTTTTTCTCCTGATCTGTCCTTATACCATTAATCATGTCTTCCATCTGATCAGCACCCCCTTCCCATCTTTGATTCAAGGCTTATTATCTTATCATCCCTGCATGCAACAAGGAAAACTCTCTCGCTGCTGGAGCTGCTCTTCTTTGAAGGATTGCCAGGATCGACAAGAACCAGCTTCGCATCCAAAAGCTGGGGCCCTGCTGCAAAATTTTCTAAGTCTAAAGTCCCTTCTATCTCTGCAACATCATAGACAGTTATCCCATCAGGTTCGGGAAATAGGTAGCTTACCGGAATCGCATGCTGAATCCTGTACCTCACCCTATTAGTGAGCGAGTGAGGCCCAATATCATCTGTTCCAGGATCTACAGAAGTGATTGAATCGCTATCTTCATCCCATCTCATCCAGCCAAGGACATCAAGACCCCTTCTATCCTTATTGTAGGCCTGAAAAAGGCCCAGGTTGAATTTTTCATATGATATTTCCATGTTTATCACCTTACCTGCGATGCATCCCTATGATCCCCTAAAGTATAAGAGCCAGGGTTCCTTTCTCCAACGCTTGCCAGTTCGCTTGGGCTCATGCTGACTATCTTCTCAAGAGGGAAGTCATCTTTTATCTCCTCAAGCCCGAACTCTTTCAGCAAAGCCTGATAAGCCTTTTTGTAGATGTAGCTTGATTGATTCTTGTCCAAAGTTCCCCACTTCTCCCACCTATGACCCAATCCATATTCTTTGCATGATACAGACCACTTGCCTTCTTCCTCCCAGCTCCAGTCAACTGCAAAGTAGTCATCGTCACCTTCTACAACATATCTTATGCTAAAAGCCAATCCTTCATCCATTTTGACCCACCCTCCTGAGCTCTTCCAGGCTCATCTTAGCCAGCTCTTCAAGTGTAAGAACCTTCTCTGGAATCTTGAAAGCATCAAGTAATCTATCATAACCCTCCCTGGCAAGTGGACCAGGGCTATAGTGTTCATAATACTCCCTCTCAAACTCGAGAGTTATTGCACAATCTTCGCATTGATTCTGTTTTTGATCCATTTTTCTCCTCTGTTCTAGGATATTTAACTCCAATGATCCCATTCGCTTTCGCAATGCTTCATGACTTCGAATTTGGGCTTTCCCCCATCAAGATACATCACTAATGTGGAGGTATATGTGTCTGTCCTGATCCTGCTTAATGTGCCTTCCCCGACAAAACTTTCCTCCTCCCTATTCTGGTCACAGCTGGTCTCTTTCTTTAGCTCTAATATTTTAGTGCCCTGGATTAACGCCTCAGCCAGAATATCATTCATACGCTCATATCCGATAGTTTCATTCATTCCTGATATGTTGACCTTGAAGCAGCGCTCGCTCTTTACGTGTTTAAAACCATAATCCCTCAATTCATACTCATCCGAACTCTTCATCCATTGAAGCGCTCGCTCGACTGGATCAGAAATTTCCGCTTCATTTTCAGGACCTTCTTTGCATTGAGGTTTATATTCAGGTATAGACCTGTTCAGTATCATGCTTACTGTCTTAAGCTCCTTAGGGCTTGCATTTGCAATCTCTTCAAGGCTCAGCAGCCCGTCGCGGATGCCATACGCGTCAAGTATCCTATTATACGCAGATTCATTGATCTCTCTTATCCCGTCACGATCATAATATACTGCTTCGCCCCGATAATAGCCGTCAAAGGAACGCTCGTGCTCCTCTATCATCCATTTTTCATTTTTCTTGTCCCAGAATATACTTCCATGATGAGAGACTGTGCAGTTATCTCTCTTTATATCATACTCCATTGCAAGTATAAGGCCTTGTTCGCCTTCTTTTACCCAATATTCTTTGGCGGTCTTGGTTTGATCCTTTTCCGTTCTTTCGTCAGCCATAATAGTCCCCTCCTCGATGATTATACTCCGTCAATCTTACAGATATATACGCTAATTTAACATATATATCTATTCGATATAATTGATATATCATGATATCATTTAGAAAGATTTAAATAAATCAGGACCCTCCTCCATAAGATGAAGCGTAAAGTGATAAAGCAAGGCAACGGCACCCTTACAATGACCTTGCCAAGCC
>CAYNQH010000103.1:0-4787 GCA_964399255.1 uncultured Methanosarcinales archaeon
ATAGAAGAATGTCGTTATTATGTACTTATGCGCCCGGATTATGAAAGACCTTGTAACTATAGCTGCAGATATATAGGATATAAGCTCATTTTTAGGTATGCTTATCTTCCCTTTTATCATCATAGATATATTGTCCACCGCAATTATAGGTATCCTAAAAAGGATAGAGATATAGACAGAGAAAGGCTCAAAGTCTGTGATCAAAAGGTCAGGCCTGAACTGTCTTATGGCCTTTATTATCTGGGTGAAATTCTTAACAACTGCCTTAGGGAACCTTTTTGCGTTGTAGAGCAGGGTCTGGAAGTTCATAGCCCGGTTGTTCTTATAGACAATATGATAGCAGTGTATATCCCTCACATCCTTGAAATGCTTGGAAAGGAAATCATAGGCCCTGTCTGGAGCTATCACCACAAGCTCATGCTTCTGGCTTATGAGGTAATCTATGATCACCTTGCTCCTTATCGCATGCCCCATGCCTTCTCCCTGGACTGCATATAATATCTTAGCCATCAGTCATCCTCTTTCATCTTTTTCCTTACAGAGATAAATTTAGAAGCCCACAGCATAGACTCATCGCAGAGGTAGAAAGGCGTACAGAAAGGATCCCCATCTCTCCCGAAAACTTCCAGGAAATTATGATGCTTCTCTATCACTTTTTCATAAAGGCCCATAAATAATTTCAACTGTCTCTTATCATGCTTCAAAAGCACGTCCATATAGCACATGCCAAGATGCATCCAGACAGAATCCCTTTCATAGCCCCCTACAAATATCTCAGGAAGCACATGACCATGCTTAGGGTTCTCTCCTGTATACTTAAGGGGGAAAGGCCTGTCTATCCTGCTTTTCTTCATGCTCTTCACGCATGAATCAAACATATTCTTGTCCTGGAAAACCCCAGTCCAGAAAGGGAATATGTTCGCATCCCCTGAAACAAGGCCATCTTTCCTCAGGTCATCATGGAAATACTTGCCAGACCATAAGTTCTGCTCTATTGCGCCTTTTATGTCATGATCCTTGAAGGGGTTGAAATAATCCAACCCTATCAGGTCTTCACGCAGCATGGCGATCATACAATTATCATAAGTTGAGGATTTCCTTATCGAATAGTCTTTCATGGAGGAGAACTGCTTGGTCTTAACCAGAGACCTTTTGGTGTCGAATGTACCTTTGAAAGATCTCCTGACCTCATTGAGGAGAAGCTTCTGATATTTCTTGATGAGGTCATCTGCTCGTGCTACCTTGAGCGCATGGATGATCATAGGGACAGAATCCACAGAATATGTCGGGAAGTCATAAGGCACCCCATCAGGGGTTATTGTAGTGGTTATCTTATCATGCCTATCAAATATCGAGAGAGCATAGTCCAATGTCTCAAGAACCCTCTTCCTATAGCCTATATCTACAAGGGCTTCTGCGCATATCCCAAAATCCCTTGACCAGAACTGGCAGAAGTGGCCGTTGCTGGTCATAAGATATGTTCCGTTCCAGCAGTGCTCTACGATGCTCTTGCATATAGAAAGAGCATTGCCTTTATACTCATGAAAGCCTTTCTGTTTTCTCTTGCTGGCTTTCCTGTATATCCTTAATCCTTCCTTTATATGGGTTAAGTTAAGCATCTTGATTGTAACGTGCCGGATTAGAGGGAATAAAGACAATAAAAAAAAGCCCGGCTCAGCATAAGCTCGGGCAGGTTTATTGTACGAGCCTGATGGGATTCGAACCCACGACCTACTGCTTGCTCAGCCTCAGCTAACTCTCTTCATGCCACAAAGGCACTACTCCGATAGCTCTTCATCGGCTTAGGAGGCAGTCGCGCTATTTACCCAACAGACCTTAAAAAGATAAGATCGTTACCAGGCTGCGCTACAGGCTCATAAAGGCAAAGGAGAAGCTGTCTTTTTAAATAGTTTTTGATTGATTCTTCTTTTTATTTATAAGAGAGCTATAAATTCTCTCCCATCCATCAATGACCTTGGTTATAGAATGCTCCTGGACCCTACGGATAGTCTCTCCTCTCATCTTATCGTATAAGGCTTCATCACGCAGGATATTGACAATCGCCCTTGCAAAAGCTTCCTTGTCCCCCTCCTTTACCAGGAAGCCGTTATGTCTGTCCTTTACAAGGTCCGGTATCCCTCTGCTGTTAAGCGCGACGCATACAAGGCCGTTAGCCTGGGCTTCAAGCATGGTCATAGGCTGGTTCTCTGTCCTTGATGCAGTCACAAATAGCTTGCATGCACCGAAAATCCCTGATCTGACCAGGTTAGAATGAGGTATCCTGCCGAGCATGACAACCTTCTTTCTTATATCAAGATCTAAAATCATCCTCTTGGCCTCTTTCATCTGAGGTCCGTCTCCTACCATCAAAAGTTTCATGTTCGGGTTAATCCTTATGGCTCTTGAAAAGCATTCAAGAAGGTAGCCTATATTCTTCTCGTGCGCTATCCTCCCTATAAACAAGAGAAGATCGTCATCTGGACCATACTTCTTCTTGACCTCCCCGGCTTTTCTGTTGTCAAACATATCAAAGTCTATACCATTAGAGATAACTTTTATGCTCTTTTTGCAGCCATGAGCTACAAGCTCTTTCTTAGTGCTGCCAGAAGGGCAGGTTACTAAGGTGCATCTGTTATAGTATATGTTGGAGTACTCCCACATTATCCTCTGGGCTATCTTGTTGTTGAACTTCACATGCTTAAGATATTCCTCGTCAGCAAAGAAAGTATGGAAAGTCCCTATGAGAGGAAGCCTGAGAAGCTTCGCTATTATTATCGCCTGGACCCCTAATGTGATAGGAGTCTGAAAATGCACCGCCTGGATATTATTCCTCCTTATCTCTTTTATTATGCTCAATCCTATAGGAGAAGTGAACTTAAAATCCTCATAGAATCCTGCAGGTACAGAGAAATTCCTTTTCACATATACATTCTTGTGCTTGAACTCCTTCGTGTTCCTGAACTTAGGCGCAAAGATCCAGACCTTATGGCCTCTATCCGCAAGCCCTTTAGCAAGATTTATCGTAGCAGTAACGACACCATTGATCTGCGGAAGGAAAGTGTCTGTGAATATGGCTATCCTCATAATAATACAGATTTTGGATTGGAATAAAAAGCTTTCTGTGCCAGGGAAAGATTTTTAACTATCCGAGGATTGCCGCATGATATGCACAAGATAAAGCAGGTTCCAGAAGATTTCAAGGTAGACGAGGTTGAGATAATCCATCTTGGAGAAGGCATTTATTCCTATTTCAGGCTGACGAAGAAGGGATATAACACCTTAGAAGTTGTCAAGATGATCTCAGAATTTCTCAGGATGCCTCTGAAAGACATAGGCTTTGCAGGCTCTAAAGACAAGAATGCGGTGACAAGCCAGGCTATCTCTATAAAGAACTGCAACCCTGGAAGGATGAAGAGTTTCGTAAGGGAAGGCATCTCTCTTGAATTTCTTGGGGCAGGAAAGGATCCTATAAGCCTAGGAGACCTAAAGGGCAACATGTTTGAGATAGTGGTGAGGAACATAAAAGAAAAGCCAAGAGGAAAGAAGTTCTTCGTGAACTACTTTGGAGAGCAGCGATTCAGCTCCAACAACAAGGAGATAGGCAAGGCTATAATAAAGAAAGATTTCAAGAGGGCTGCGGAGCTTTCAGGCCATCGTTCAGCAGATTCTTATCTCAAGTCAAGACCTAATGATCACATAGGTGCATTAGCTACAATACCCTTAAAGCTGAGGATGATGTATGTTCACGCCTACCAAAGCTACATCTGGAACAAGACCTCATCAGAGTATGTGAAGATAAAAGGTGAGATCAATGAGGCCAAAGAGATACCTATAGTAGGTTTCGGCACAGAATATGAGGATAAGGATGTGGAGAAGATAATCAGAGGTATACTAAAAGAGGAAGGCGTCTCAGAGAGAGAGTTCATCATCAGCTCGATGAAAGAGCTGAGCCAAGAGGGAGATATGAGAAGGCTTTATGTAGAGATAGAAAGATTAGATATCGGAGAGCTTGAAGATGACGAGCTCAACGAAGGCATGAAAAAATGTCTAGTCAAGTTCTTCTTGAAGAAAGGATGTTATGCTACTGAGGCCATTAAGAAATTGATGGATTAGAAAAATCTTATATGCCCATCAAAGATCTTGATCAGGCTCTGACATCAACTGATGCAAGGCCTTTGCCAGCTTATCCGGATCATGCCTTATCAGGCTTCTTGGGACCTCATCTGATTCGCCTTGTTTGATTTCAGAGCTGCTCAACAGGTCTAATGCTGTATAATACACGCTTCCCTTCACAGGAGCAAGAGTATACCTTCTTCTTCCATCATTTGAAAGGTCCATCTGCCCCTCAATAAACACTCTTTGCCCTTTATCCTTATAATGATCGATTAAATGCTCAGGGATAGGCGCGTTGTTTACCAATATCTCACTTATCCCTATATGAGGTTCCAAACACATAAAATGATCAGACCGGTAATTGCTTTGCCCCCACTTTGCCATGAGGTTCGGGATCCATATCTTCTTGGCTTTTGATTCTTTTAAATTTTTAGAAACATCACGTACAAGGAGATTTGCATATATGCTCCCAAATAAATCCCCCGGGCCTATGATTATATATTCTGCATCTTTTATCTTTGAGATCGCTTCAGGATTTGGCGAGGGCGCAGGGTCTAAATAAAGTTCTTTCACAAGCGCCTCTTCCATACCTTCAGGAGGGTTATCATCTATTATCTCCTCTCCTTTTATTACCTCTTCATTGTATGGCCCGCCCCATAGCTTAGCATGCAAGG
>CAYNQH010000104.1:0-524 GCA_964399255.1 uncultured Methanosarcinales archaeon
TCAGAGCTCACAAGCTGCTATGTCCTCAATAGCTGGGTAAACAACTCTAATGCAAGCAACTGCCTGATCAACAATTCAGTAGTCAGAAGGTCTAACCTTTCAGACGTGACTGTATTTGGAGCATACCTTAGATGGGTAACTGCCTCGAATTCAGTCTTTACCTCAACAGAGAAGGTATTCAACTCATCTGTTGAAGGATCAGTTATCAACAATTCAGCTACAGTCAGCAGCTCATCGATAATAGGCTCAGATATAGTAGATACCTCCTCAGTTAATAGGTCTACTGTCAATGGTTCTGTAGTAGAAGGAAGCGGGGATGTCAAGGATTCATACCTGTACAACTCGACAATCTCTGATTCAGAGATCCTGGTCAATTCAGACATTGACGGCTCAGATATAAACACAGTATCGATTGTGGGGAACTCCCTTGCGATACTTTCAGGAGTGACATCAAGCGAGATATGGAACTCCACGATAAACAGGTCCATAATAATAAATTCAGAGATATATAATTCGTATGTAAG
>CAYNQH010000104.1:543-3471 GCA_964399255.1 uncultured Methanosarcinales archaeon
ACCATAAACGGACTTGTCCTAATGGATGCGTATGTATCAAACGGAGTGATATACAGCGGAACTCTGAACGGATCATTGTTCTACAATGCCAGCGACAGCGGAGCTAGGAACATAACAGACATAGTAAACTATCCTCCTACGGCAGCCATAACCGCAGTACCTTCAAGCGGAGACTATCCTCTCAATGTCAACTTCAACGCATACAGCAGCTCTGATCCTAATGTCCCTGGATTCATAGGCGATAGCCTTACATACAAGTGGGATTTCGATGCAAGCAACGGGATAACTGTAGAAGCTATAGGAAATGCTACAAGCCACACTTACACAAGCGCAAGGACATATATAGTTACGCTTACAGTTACAGACAATTATGGACTGTCAGACACTGACACCAAGACTATAAGCGTCAGCACGCCATATATACCCCCACCTTCAGGCGGAGGCGGCGGTGGAGGCGGCGGAGCCTCATATGTTCTTCCATCACAGTACGATGTGCCTAAGGACTATAAGGTAAGCAACATATTCCTGGATATCACACCAGACTTCCCAGTGCATATGGCAATAAACCACCCTAACATCTCTATAAGGGATATAGAAGTAAGGGTAAGGGAGCCTGTTGAGAACGGGATGGTCACGGTCTATAGGCTGATGGAGAAGCCTTTTGACATAACCCAGAGGATAAGCGGGACAGAGAAAGAATACTATAACATAGAAGGTACAGGCTTCGGCAATAAGCTCTCAGGCCTTATAATACTTTTCAGGGTGCCTAAGAGCTGGCAGTCTGCTAACAATATAGGTACAGATCAGGTAGCATTATACCTTTATGATGGGGCCTGGAAAGAGCTTAATACAAGGTTTGTCTACGATGATAACACCTACCACTATTATGAGTCAGAATCAGATAAATTCGGCGTTATGATCATTGGGACAAAAGTCGTCTTATCACAGCCGACTGCACCTGTACCAATTACTCCGCCTACTACAACTCCAGTGCCTACCACGACGCCTGTGCCTACAGCTCCGCCTGTAGCACCTCCTGCTACGCAGCCGCCAACTACTGAGACGAGGCCGGCAGCCCCAGCAGAAACAGGATTCTGGGCAGACTTCAAAGGATTTGTGCTTGACAACCTGCCTATACTGATAGCTGCGATGGTGTTGACTGTAGTTTTCGTCAGCGCTCTAGGCATACTGATGCATTACAGGACAGGAAGGTATAAGCCGCCAAAGCAGCCGCCTATTCCTATAATGAAGACTGCTCCTGTTCAGAAGCCTGTAGACATAGGACAGCCTGCTGAAGGCCAGAAGGTACAGCCAAGCTCTGAACTCAAGCCTGCAGCGCAGAAGCAGCCGATGTATAAGATTAAAGAGCTGCAGAAATATGTCCTGCATGAGCTTGCCAAAGGATTTGACAAGGAGAAAGTAAGACAGAAGGTCACAGCATCAGGCTGGCCTCAGAACATAGTAGAAGACGTATTCAGGAGCATAGGGACCTTTGAGAAGGTCTTGGAGAAGAGAGAGCTCTCAAGGCCTGTCGCGAACATGGACATGATAATCGACAGGATAAAGCTGCTCATGGATGACGGCTATTCAAGGGAGGATATAAGGAAGATGCTGCAGGCAAGAGGCTGGCATCCTTCGACAATAGAATTTGTCTTCAAAAGAATACCATAAACGCTCATGATAGGTGCACCGAAATTACCGCCCCCAACGCATGGTTTTTTCTCTGGTGTGCCTATCATTCCTATTCAAGTGTAGGTGCACCGAAATTACCGCCCCCAACGCATGGTTTTTTCTCTGGTGTGCCTACCCTTATTTTCAACTCACTTCAGATCACATTCATTCAGGCACATCGAAATTACCGCCCCCAACGCATGGTTTTTTCTCTGGTGTGCCTGGGTTTTTATTTTTTTTAGAAACCTTTTTTAGAAACCTTTATATTCTCCCCCTCCTAACATTACCGCATGAAACAGAAGGTTCTTATCGCGGATAATGGAAGGAAGTTCTTCGTGGCTGACCCGAGCAAGGATTACCACACCCAGTTTGGATTCATCTCAGCTAAGGATATGAAGAAGAAGGACGGCGCCATAATAAAGACCAATAAAGACAAGGAATTTGTAGTTTTCTCAGCGCAGTTCATAGACCTTTACGAGAGGATAAAAAGGGAAGCGCAGATAATAACCCTTAAAGATATAGGGGCTATAATAGCATATACTGGAGTAGGGAAGAAGTCAAGCGTGCTTGATTCTGGGTCTGGCTCAGGAGCGTTAGCATGCTTCATGGCAGGCTATGTCAAGGAAGTGATAAGCTATGACAACAATGAGAAGCACCTCAAGACCGCCCAGAAGAACAAGGAGACCTTGGGGCTGAAGAATGTAACTTTCAAGCCAGGAGACATATATCAAGGTATCAAGGAGAAGGGATTCGACCTCTTCACCCTTGACGTGCCTGAGCCATGGCAGGCCATAGAGACAGCATATGCCGCGCTCAAGCCAGGCGCATTCTTGGTAGCATACTCTCCTAATGTGACTCAGACACTTAACTTTGTAAATGATGCCTACAAGAAATTCAGGATAATAAAGGTTATAGAGCTGATCGAGAGGGAATGGGAGGTCGGAGGCAGGAAGGCAAGACCTTTCTTTACTATCCAGGGCCATACTGGATTCTTGTGCTTTGCGAGAAAAATATGAGGTGATAAGGATGATAGCATTTTTGACGCTGCAGCTTAAGGAACCTGATGAAGAGTCTGTGCTTGAACAGCTCAAGAGCATGAAAGAGGTCAAGGACGCATATATAGTGTTCGGAGAGTGGGATATAATAGTCAAGGTTGCAGTAGAGAACCCTGAAGCCCTGTCAACATTCATGATAGACAACATCAGGACAATACCTTCTGTAAAGCTCTCAAATACGCTTATTGTAGCGAAATGAGAG